>NZ_JBDGDM010000014.1:0-81929 GCF_040908885.1 Ruminococcus sp. RTP21358st1_G6_RTP21358_211008 | reverse complement strand
GGACGGCGGTTAGTCACCGCCTCCTACTCGATTACCTTTAGATATTTCACCTGTCTACTTGACAAGGGGCATATCAAGCCTAACTCCTGAAAAAGCTCGGTTGTTTTATATGGAAACATATCTACTGCAAAATGTGTGTCAGGTTGTAACCTCGGATTAGATGTCACGATTTGAGGCAGTGGATTAGATGGCAAGGGAAAATTCGGTGAATCGCGATTTGTCAGAGCGTTATAGAGGATAAAATTATGTTTTTTGGATATTATCAATTTCACGAAAGTAATTATGCAATCCTTCATATGCAGAAGGGTGCCATTGCTTCGCAAGAGAAGCATATAAAGGGTATCCAATTTTAAGAGACAACAGGTATAAAATATATCTAATTTCCTGTTGTCTCAAATCAACGTATGAAGGGAATTAGAAAAATGAATAATCCATTTAAAAGAATGACCAAAAGAGAATGGGCACTTTGGTTCGTGTCTATTGCTATTGTTGTTATGTCGAATATTATGGCAGGAAGAGTAGATGCTTTGACACTTACTGCAACTTGTATTGGTGTAACTTCACTGATATTTGCCGCACAGGGAAATGTATGGGCACCGATATTGATGACGATTTTCTGCATCCAGTATGCGATAATATCATACCGTTTTCGCTACTGGGGAGAGATGTTTACTTACTTATTTATGTCACTTCCGATGTCTGTTTGGTCGATTGTGACATGGCTGAAAAATGCGAGAAACAGTAGTGATGGAACAGTAGAAATACGAAAAATTACAAGAAAAGGAGCAGGAGTTCTTGTTCTTTGCAATGTGGCAGTGACAATTGCATTTTATATATTACTAAAAAAACTTAACACGCCGAATCTGATATTTAGTACCATTTCGGTAGTAACAAGTTTTTTTGCTGCATCACTCACTATGTTACGGTCTTCCTATTATGCTTTGGGATATGCATCGAATGACATCGTGCTGATTATCTTATGGATACTGGCATCAATTAAGGACCCGGGGTATATTCCAGTGGTTGTAAATTTCTTGATATTTTTTCTTAATGACATGTATGGATTCATATGTTGGAAGAAAAGAGAAACAGCACAGTGTTAAGACAATTCTGGTTTGTGGATGTAGAAAATACCCTCCAGGTATTCCCGGTAGATGCGCTTTACCACCTCTGCCTGTTCCGGATCGATGATGAGATTCCCATCTGCATCCTTGGTGTAGCCGAGGAAGTGATTGTGATTTACCTGTACCTGGCCATTCTGGTAGCGAAACTGGAGTCCCAGCTTCACATTCTGGCTGAGGGATTATGATTCCTGCTGCGCAAGGAAAGCCATAATCGTAATCAGAACCTCACCCTTGGCATCCATTGTATTGATGGCTTCCTTTTCAAAGAAGACGGGAATGTTCTTATCTTTCAGCTGGCGGATGTATTTCAGGCAGTCCAGCGTGTTTCTGGCAAATCGGCTGATGGACTTGGTGATAATCATGTCGATGTTTTCGGCTTCGCAGTCGTCAATCATCCATTGCCTTTGTATTTGCGTTAGAGCTTGCCGCTGCAAGGATATCTGCGAAATGCCCAGAATCTTTGGCTGTCAGACCAAATGCAGTCAGTGCATCGGTTACGATATCCGATGTGGTGGCGAGGTCCTCACCAGATGCCGCAGCAAGGTTCATGATACCTTCGATACCATCCAGCATGTCGGAGGTTTTCCATCCGGCCATCGCCATGTAGTTCATAGCATCCGCAGCCTCGGATGCTGAGAACTTGGTTTTCGCACCCATCTCATGAGCCTTTGCACGGAGCTTATCGAAATCATCTCCGGTTGCACCAGACACGGCGGCTACCTGGCTCATAGAAGAATCAAAATCGGAGTCTGTTTTTACAGCAGCAACGCCAAGAGCTGTAACTGCAGCAGAGGCAGGAAGGAGCTTTTCGCCGGTGGAGGAAACCTTATCGCCTGCAGACTTCAGGTTTTCACCAGCAGTAGCAATCTTCTGCACAGCAGTGGCAGACTGATTGGCCTGCGCTTACAGCTTTTTGAGATATTCTTCCGTTTCGATGATCTCCCTCTGAAGAGCATCATATTTCAGGAGCTTTTCGACATCCTTAAGTTGTGACTGCGTATTCTTGATTTCTGAATTGACACCCTTTAAGGCACTCTGAAGCTTGGTAGTATCGCCACCGATCTCGACCGTGATACCCTTGATTCTACTTCCCGCCATAGCGCACCTCCTTTCCTGGATTTGGGCATAAGAAAAGCACCTACCATTTCTGATAGATGCTTTCTGAATTGCTATTCTGTTTTTTAAATCTATTTTTTGAATAGTTCTGAGTGCGTACCAAGCCTGTAAAGCATGAGTACTAAAACGTTGTTCTGAATCTCATAAATGAGCAACCAGTCCGGTTCGATGTGACACTCACGCGTGCCTTTATAGTTTCCTGTAAGGTCATGATCCCTGTATTTTGCATCCAGCGTACCGCCATTCGCCAGAATATCGATTACCTCAAACAGCTTATCAAGATTTTTATTTTGCTTTTTGGCAAGCTTCAAATCCTTTTTAAACTGATTGGTAAACTGAATGTCGTATTTCATACGTCGAGAGCTGCCTTAAGCGCATCCATACTGGAATAACGCGGAGCAGAAGGATCCTTCATCATTTTTCTGCCATCCTCAATGGCAGCGGCTGTCGTATCATTCGGTACTTCCAGTTTTAATTCAAAAGGAATACCATGCTCACGGATAGCGGTTCTCAGGAACATATTTACAGCAGTTGTCATATTCAGACCAAGCTCATTGAAGATTTCCTCCGCCTGATCCTTGATTGCCTTCTCTGTACGAATATTTAAATTAGTTGTTGCCATACAGAACACCTCCATTCAAGTATAGTATACTCAAATGCGCGTCTAATGTCAATACACTGTCATTATATAAGGCACATAAATTTGCTAAAATGCATCAAAATCCCTCTGCGTAGCGATCTGCGCATAGCCTTTGTACTCATCATTGCTGCTTTCTGCGTACATGTCGTTCACCATCCCAATCGTAAGAAGATCCAGATCCCGGCTGGAGATTCCGAGCTGTACGCAGCGAAGCAGAAACAAGGGTGTGGTCATCGGGCGGTCAGTTGCGTGAAGTTTTTTTTAGACTCCACATCCGTCTGGATATTCTATAGATTGAACAGGTGATCCGTGCCGGGACAGCAGACATCGGAGAAAAGTATTTGGCTGTAATCCGTAAGGCTGCCAGTGATTACACAAGAGAAATCTTTCATAAGCTGAGAGAAAGGGAATACAATCCGGAGCTGATGCGTTTATATGTAGTTGTTGGTGGTGGCTGCTGCATGATTCAGAACTTCGGGGAATATGACAAAGACAGAGTAACGATTGTGCGAGACATCTTCGACTTTGCGAATGGTTCATAAACACAGATTTTCTATCAAAATATTATTGACGCACCGGAAACTTCATGGTATTTTATTTTTGATGAAAAATGGGAATTATTTAAAGGCAAACTTGCTGAAAGGCAGGGACGCAAAGCCAGAAGGGGCTAAAGTCAGAAAGTCTGACCATGTCAGCCGGTTGCTGCTGTTTCCATATATAGAAAAGACGTGAGAACGGAAGCGATTCCGATACCTTTTATACTATATGTATATGGATGTGTGAGTTTAAAAAGATGTAGCAGGGACACTGGCAGGATGTTTGTCAGGTGTCCTTTTTATATGCCAAAATATGTACGAGAACTTGCCGGAGCATGTTCTGGAGCGTGGTTGAAAAAGCATTCCTACAATCTGCGCGCCACATTTTGCAGAAAGCCTTTTTCAAACACGCATCAAACAGAGTGAGGGTTTTTATAAAATGTTATATAAGGAAAATTATGAGGATAAAATATATTCTTTAAACAAGACGGTACCTGGACAAACACAGGATTTATCACAGGCAATACAGAAAACACTGGAAAATAATGGCGGGGTAGGTATGTTGACCGGATATTATGACCAAAATCTGTCTATTCTGTCTGTGAGTAATCTGCTGCTACATAGTATAGGACATACGTTCGATTCTTTTATGAAGCAGACAAAAGGCTCATTGAAGAATTTTTTTTACGGCAAGGATATAAGTATATTGGATCGAGACCGTTTTTTGCAGATCCACGGAGCCGGGGAAGCGCAGATCCTTACAGCGGACGGTACAGTGAATAATGTACGGCTTTATAAAGAGGATGCGACAGATGAAGCAGGCAGACAGATCTGGATTATGTCCGTACAGGTCAACTGGGATCATGTAAATCTGGCACTGATCAATGAGGCTATCTGTTCCGGCTTCTGGTATTTTGACTGTGACGAAAACAGTGAGATTGTGAATGCAAACTGGAGCCATGAGTTCCGAAAAATGCTTGGCTATCATGATACTCTGGATTTTCCGAATAAACTGGAATCCTGGTCAGATCTTCTGCATCCACAGGATAAAGAAAGAGTAATGATGCAGCTTCAGGCGGCAATTGCGGATAAGACGAATCAGGTAAAATACCAGGTAGAGTACCGTATGAGAATGAAGGATCATCAGTACCAGTGGTTTCGGGCATCAGCAGAAGTAATACGCCGGCTGGATGGTTCTGCCAGCAGGATTGCCGGGATTTTTATTAATATTGATGCGGAAAAAAAAGAAATTATGCAGGCACAAAAGTCAGCTGCTTTCCACCGTGCCTTTACGAAAACAGATCTGTGCGAATATTATGTTAACCTGGAGGCAAACACATTTGATACCTTTAAGGTTGAACCGTCCCTGATGACTGTTTTTGAACAGAGTCATACATGGGATGAACTGATCCGGCATTTTGTGGATTCCTATGTTGTGGAAACAGATAAGAAGGCAGTATCCGCTTTTTATGATCGTGGCTATATTGCGGAAAAACTGAAGGGTCTGGAAACCGAATTGTCTTTGGAGTGCCGAATCACTCTGAAGGGAGAAGAACGATGGGTCCGTAATGTGATCATACGTGGCGAGATAGAGGATTCAGAATATGCCATGATTTTTCTGCGGGATATTACGGAGGCAAAGGTAGAGAGCGCACGGCATCTGCAGATGGCAGCGGATAATGCTTCCATGGAGCAGCTGATTCAGAGCATAGTGCGTCTGGTTGACCGTTTTGTTGTCTGTGATCTGGAAAATGACAGATATGAATTCTACAATCTGAATGGACAGATGATATATAAACCTCTGGGCTTCTATCATGATTTTCAGATGCAGGTTCTTGAAAAGTATAAGACACTGGAACCGTTGGAAGCTATAGATATTCTGATAGCCCCGGAAAATATCCGGGAAAATCTGAAAAGCGAAAATGATATTTATAAGTTTGAGTATTGCAGCCTGGATGAAAAGACTTATAAAATCGCTTCTTATATTCCCTTGGAATGGAAGAATGGAAAGCTGGAAAAGGTATTGCTGGCATCCATGGATGTGACACAGGAGAAGAAAGCAGAGATTGAATCCCGTCAGGCACTGAAAGAGGCTTACCGGTCCGCAGAAAATGCAAATCGTGCAAAAACAGAATTCCTTTCCAATATGTCCCATGATATCCGAACACCGATGAATGCCATTGTGGGTCTGACAGCAATCGCCGGAGCAAATATTGAGAGTCAGGACAGAGTTATTGAATGTCTCAGCAAGATTACAGAATCAAGCCGTCATCTGCTTGGGTTGATCAATGAAGTGCTGGATATGGCACGTATTGAAAGTGGAAAAATGACACTGGCACAGGAAGATTTCAATCTGTCAGAGTTGGTGGATAATCTTATTACACTTACGCGACCGGTGCTTGATGAACATAAACATAATTTTGATATACACATTAATCATATTGAACATGAGGATGTCTGCGGTGACAGTCTGAGGATTCAGCAGGTATTTGTGAATCTGATGAGTAATGCGATCAAGTATACACCGGATGGCGGGAATATTACTTTTTCCATAGAGGAAAAGCCAAATGGATTTTCGGAGCTTGGATGCTATGAATTCACGATTGAGGATAATGGAATCGGTATGTCGCCGGAATTCCAGAAAATCATGTTTGATCCCTTCAGCCGCGCAGATGACCATCGGACAACCAGAGTTCAGGGAACTGGTCTGGGAATGGCAATCAGCAGAAATATTGTAAATCTGATGAATGGTAATATTAAAGTGGACAGCACCTTACACAAGGGAACTAAAATTACGGTAACAATTTATCTTGAACTTCAGGAAAAAGAGAAAGAAAAGGATGAAAATCTGATGAATTTGCCGGTTCTGGTTGTGGATGATGATAAGACATGCTGTGAAAGTACAGTTGCGACATTGAAGGAGATTGGAATTACAGGCGAATGGGTCCTCTCCGGCAGAGAAGCCGTTGAGCGCTGCTATGCACGTCATGAGTTAAAAAATGATTACTTTGCTGTTATTTTGGACTGGAAGATGCCGGATATGGATGGCATAGAAACTGCCAGACAGATTCGGAAACGGATAGGGAAGGAGATTACCATCATTGTACTGACATCTTATGAGTTCAGCGAGATTGAAGAAGATGCAAAGGCAGCAGGTGTAGATGCTTTTATTGCAAAACCGTTATTCCGTTCCAGGCTGACCGCTACACTGCGGCAGTTTGTTTCTGACAAAAAAGAAAAAACAGCAAGGAATTATCTGGAGAATCTGTCAGAAGCAGATTACACAGGAAAAAGGATTCTGCTGGTCGAGGATAATGAGTTAAACAGAGAAATTGCAGTGGAAATCCTGCAGATGACAGGGGCAGAAGTTGAGACAGCCGAAAATGGAAAAATTGCAGTTGAAAAAGTGGAGGTTTCTCCAAAAGACCGGTATGACCTTATTTTTATGGATATCCAAATGCCTGTTCTGAATGGTTATCAGGCAACCGCAGCAATTAGAAGCCTCCCCGGTGAAAAAGGAGAACTGCCAATTGTTGCCATGACTGCCAATGCTTTTGCAGAAGATGTACAGCTGGCAAAAAATACAGGTATGAACGGACATATCGCAAAGCCGCTGGATATGAATAAGCTGAGTGATGTTTTGAAAAAATGGCTGTAATGATACTGCGAACGGAGTGAACAGGAACGCTGTAATTTATTTATGTGTAGGCGAAAAAATAATTGACAGAAAAACACAGTCATTATAAAATATTTCCGAAAGGTAATGTGGACAAAAGTCTGGGTGGATAAGCTTCCCAGGCTTTTTATGTGAAGATAGAACAGACCGCAGTTTTCTTATTGAAAGAGAAATGTCTGTTTGAAAGTCTGTTGCCTGTCTTTCATTGAGGAGAGAAAAATTTATGTTAAATCAGTTTTCAAGAACCCAGCTTCTTCTTGGAGAAGAGGGGATGAAGAAGCTTGCCGGTGCCAGAGTGGCAGTATTTGGAATCGGCGGTGTTGGCGGATATGTGTGTGAGGCGTTGGTGAGAAGCGGGGTAGGTGCTTTTGACCTGATCGATGACGACAAGGTATGCCTTACGAATCTGAACCGCCAGATCATAGCAACGCGAAAAACAGTGGGAAAATACAAGACGGATGTTATGAAAGAGCGTATGCTGGAAATCAATCCGGACGTGAAGGTGGAGACACATAAGTGTTTTTTTCTGCCGGAGAATGCAGACGATTTTCCATTTGAAGAATATGATTATATTGTAGATGCAGTAGATACCGTTACTGCAAAAATCTCCCTTGTCATGAAGGCGAAGGAGAAAGGGGTTCCGATCATCAGTTCTATGGGTGCCGGAAACAAACTGGATGCAAGCCAGTTTAAAGTTGCGGACATTTATAAGACTAAGGTCTGCCCTCTTGCCAAGGTTATGCGCCGCGAACTGAAGAAACGTGGCGTCCGTAAGCTGAAAGTGGTTTATTCCGAGGAAATCCCTACAAGACCGATAGAGGATATGTCCATCAGCTGCAGAACCCACTGTATCTGCCCGCCAGGTGCCAAGCACAAATGTACAGAGCGTCGTGATATTCCGGGAAGCGTAGCATTTGTGCCGTCTGTTGCAGGACTGATCATTGCCGGAGAGGTTGTGAAGGATCTTTGCAAGCCTTGAAAGATCCCACAAAGTGGGGAGTGCAGGTAATTGAGGATTATGCTCTGAAACGTGACGATTATGCAGATTTCTCCCCGAGAGGGAACGTTGTGTTATAATAAACTAGTCAAGTACAAGGAGGCTTTGGGAGAGCTTTGGTAAACAGAATTGCCATATGTGACGACGTGGAAGTTGAGCGTTTTGTGCTGAAGCGTCAGTTGATGGTGTACTTTCAGACAAATGGCAGGGAGGCGCAGATCCAGGAATATGAATCTGGAGAGAGCCTCCTTGCAGACATTGAAGAGGGCTATATATGGCCAGATCTGATTTTTCTTGATATTTATATGGGCGATCTGAATGGAATGGACACGGCACGGAAGCTGCGTGACCTGGGAGTAAAAGCGCCTATTGTATTTCTGACTGCTTCACCTGATTTTGCGCTTGAAAGTTATGAGGTAGAAGCATCCGGCTATCTTCTGAAACCTGCAGAAGAGAAGCAGACCACAGCAATTTTAAACAGACTGCTGAAGTCTGAGCTTCGCAGGCGGATTTCAGTGAAATGCAGAAGACAGTATCGTTATCCTTTCGTGGATGAAATTTTATACCTGGAAAGTGACCGCCATACAGTAACCTTACATATGCTGGATGGTTCGGTGCTTGAAACTGCGGAAAAACTTGGGAATCTTGAGAAAAAGATAGAGGATCCCCGTTTTTTGCGTTGCCACCAAAGCTTTCTGGTAAATATGGATCACATTACAGATGTAGAAGAGGAGTTTTTACTCCGAAATGGAGAACGGGTTCCCATTCGCGTGAGAGGACGTAAGGATGTGCTGGATGCTTATAATCACTATTTCAGGATAAAGTCATCCGGCAATTGAAAGAGAGCAATTGCCAGTATGGTGAATAAAAAACGGATTTCATAGACAACAGGCAGGAAACACAGTGATTAAACGGAGCTATTGCTCTCTTGATCGCTATGTTTCCTGCCTGTTTTTGTATGGTGCAGATTGCGGTATATTTTGCTCGAATTCGACCTACGCAGCCCGCTGCGGCGCCCTCATCCGGGCAAAATCTCCCACAAATTGTGATGTACATCTTGCGGAAGCCTTTTTTAGACACGCTTTCGTTTCTTAATCCCTGGAAAACAGATCCCTTGTATAAACCTTTTTCTTCACATCGTCCAGGACCTTGTCATAACGGTTCGCCAGAATACACAGGCTTTTTTCTTTAAACTCTTCCAGATTATTTACAACCTTGCTGCCAAAAAATGTGGAACCGTTTTCCAAATTGGGCTCATAGATGATGACAGTGGCGCCTTTTGCCTTGATCCGTTTCATAACACCCTGAATGCTGCTTTGCCGGAAATTATCGGAATTACTCTTCATAGTGAGGCGGTAGACGCCGATAACCACTTCTTTTTCCAGGCTTGACTGATAAAGGTTGTCCTCATTGTAGTTGTAATAGCCGGCTTTTTGCAGTACCTGATCAGCAATAAAATCCTTTCGGGTACGGTTGCTTTCCACGATTGCGGACATCATATTCTGAGGAACGTCGTTGTAATTGGCAAGAAGCTGTTTGGTGTCCTTAGGCAGGCAGTAGCCGCCGTAGCCAAAGGAAGGATTATTGTAATGAGTTCCGATCCGGGGATCCAGACAGACTCCATTGATAATATCGCGGGTGTTCAGCCCCTTCATTTCCGCGTAAGTATCCAGCTCATTAAAATAGGAAACACGAAGTGCCAGATAGGTGTTGGCAAAAAGTTTTACAGCTTCTGCTTCCGTATATCCCATGAACAAGGTGTCGATATTTTCTTTAAGAGCACCCTCCTGAAGAAGTGCTGCAAAAGTATGAGCTGCTTCTCTGGTGTGTTCATCACAGGAGACAATGATCCTGCTTGGGTAAAGATTGTCGTACAGGGCCTTGGACTCTCGGAGAAATTCCGGGCTGAAAATAATATTGTTATTGTGAAGCTTCTTTCGGATAGATTCTGTGTAGCCTACAGGAATCGTAGATTTGATCACAATTGTGGCAGCAGGATTCACCCTTGTGACCAGGCTTAGTACAGCTTCAACAGCGGAAGTGTCGAAATGATTTTTCCTGCTGTCATAGTTGGTGGGGGTGGCCACTACCACAAAATCAGCCTCTGCGTAGGCGGATTCTCCGTCTGAGGTGGCCGTAAGATCCAGTTCCTTTTCCGACAGGTATTTTTCGATATATTCATCTTGGATTGGAGATTTCTTCTGGTTTATCAAAGCAATCTTCTCCGGAATTATGTCAACTGCAACAACATGATTATGCTGAGCCAGCAGTACAGAAATAGAAAGCCCTACATATCCGGTACCTGCGACTGCAATAGATTTATTCATGGTAAGTTCCTTTCTTAAAAAAGTGTGAAATCGGGAAAAAAGAGTTTAAATTTTCACAGTTTGTGCTACAATATATAACACTAATGATGAACCGTTCATGCACAATTTTTATAAATAATAACATGACAGACTGGAAAATACAACGCCTTGGGAACTTTTTGGAATATGCAGATTACAGAACGTTACCAGTGAACAGTAATACAGAACTGACTTTTAAACAGTCTCTGATGAATGGAGGAACAGAATATGTGTACAGCAGCAACCTATAAAACAAAGGATTTCTATTTTGGAAGAACTCTGGATTATGAGATTTCCTATGGAGACCAGGTAGTGATCACGCCTAGAAATTATGTATTTGACTTAAGAGAAGGCGGTCAGCTGAAAAATCATTATGCCATGATCGGAATGGCATGTGTTATGGAGAACTATCCTCTGTATTATGATGCGGTCAATGAGAAAGGTCTTGGAATCGCCGGCCTTAATTTCGTTGGAAATGCCAGCTACAAGAAGCCTGTAGAGGGGAAAGACAATATCACTCAGTTCGAACTGATCCCATGGATTCTGGGAAAATGTGCTACAGTGAAAGAAGCACGCCAGCTTCTTAAGAATATGAACCTGATTGACACCCCATTTCTTCCTGATCTGCCAGTTGCGCAGCTGCACTGGATTATTGCGGACAAAGAGGAATGTATTACCCTGGAGTCGTTGGAAGAGGGAATGAAAATATATGATAATCCAGTAGGTGTCCTCACAAACAATCCGCCCTTTAACTATCAGATGTTTAATCTGAACAATTATATGCAGCTGGCTGTGGAAAACCGCAGTAACACGTTTTCAGAAAATCTGAAGCTGAATCAGTACAGCCGGGGAATGGGTGGCATGGGACTGCCGGGAGATCTCTCCTCACAGTCAAGATTTGTGAGGGTGGCCTTTGTAAAAATGAACTCTCTGTCCGGGGATTCAGAAGAAGAAAGCGTAAGCCAGTTTTTCCACATTCTTGGCAGCGTAGACCAGCAGAGGGGCTGCTGCAAGCTGGGAGAAGACAAGTATGAGATTACGCTATATACTTCCTGCTGTAATACAGATAAGGGAATCTATTATTATAATACTTACGACAATCACCAGATCAGTGCTGTGGATATGTACAAGGCGGATTTGGATGGTGAGAAGCTTTATACCTATGCGCCCATAAAAGGGGAACAGATCAGAATGCAAAATTAGCTCTCGTTTCGAAATAAATGTTTCAAAAAACTACCATGTTCCAGAAAGAATGTTCGATTCTTATTGCAAAATTTTAATTTAGTGCTATAATGAACTATCATAGATTCAGATGGCGAATTCATATGAGTTCGCCATTTTCTATAGAATAAATCTGGCACTCATATTAAAAGAGTGCTAACAATACAAGGAGGAAACATGTATGATTACAATACCAGTTTATGAACTTCTTCTTTTACCGGAAGTTACATTTTTCTTTAAAAAAGATATGTTTCCGGAAGGCAGAATTAAAGAACAGAATATCGGAGAAGAAATTCTCTTCGTTTTACAGAAGAAAGAAATAGCCCCAGAGGAAATTTCCATGGAAAATATTTTTCCAGTGGGCGTGATGGGAATCATTGAGAATATAGACGAGGAAGGCAGCGTCAAGATTACTACCAGAAGAAGAGTGCAGGTGACTCATGTAGAATATACTGACGGCATGGTTCAGGCAGAAGCGGTAGATCTTCCGGATATCCAGGATATCTCCCCGGAAGAAGAAAAGGAGAAATTTGATAAGATCAAGAAAGAACTGATGGATTTTGCAAAAGGCTTTCAGTGGGGCGTCTGGGTACGCAGCATGATCTACCATTGGAAAAGCTATCCGGAAGCCGTCAGTGCCCTGGCTGGTTACATGAGCCTTTCCTGGGAAGAAAAATACCATATGATCGAGGTGGATTCCAGGAAAGAACGCATGCATCTGATGGAAGAGGCTGTCTATGAGCTGATGGAGATTTTCCGTGTCAGTGAGGAAGCTGAGACTGCGCAGAAGAACTCCAATGAGAAAGTTTACCGGGAGTCCGCTATCCGGAAGCAGATCGAATTTCTTCAGCAGCAGTTGGACGAAATGCATCCGGAGAATATTTCTGATGTGCGCCGTTTCCAGAAGAAAATCCAGGAATCCGGCATGAATGAGGAAGCACGCAAAGAAGCTGAAAAGGTGCTGAACCGCATGAAGCAGGAAGGAAAAGACAGCCATGAGTATGGCATGCTGTACGATTATCTGGATTTTGCCACAAGTCTTTCCTGGAAGACAGAGGAACCTGCTGAAATTGATTTGAACGAGGCAGAAGAAATCCTGAATGAAGACCATTATGGGTTGAAAAAAGTAAAAGAGCGAATTATCCAGCAGCTTGCTGTTATGGCTCTTAATAAGAAACAGTCTGGTTCCATTTTATTGTTTGTAGGTGCGCCTGGAACTGGAAAAACCAGTATCGGACAGAGTATTGCCCGTGCGCTTCACCGTAAATACGTGCGTATCAGTCTTGGTGGAATCCGTGATGAAGCGGAAATTCGAGGACACAGAAGAACCTACATAGGTGCTATGCCAGGCAGGATTATGGAAGGAATGAAGAGAAGCGGAGCTGCAAATCCGGTTATGGTACTGGATGAGGTGGACAAGCTCGCCAAAGATTACGGCGGTGATCCGGCAAGTGCTCTTCTGGAAGTGCTGGATCCGGAGCAGAACGGAAGCTTTACAGACCATTATATGAATGTTCCTTATGATCTTTCCAATGTGCTTTTTGTGTGTACAGCCAATTCCACCGATACCATTCCTGAGCCATTGCTCAATCGTATGGAAGTAATCCAGTTTCCTGGATATACTGCAGTAGAGAAGTTTCAGATCGCGAGACGTCATCTTTTGCCGAAAGCAATGAAGAGCATGGGAATCAAAGCCCAGAATCTGAAGGTGACAGATGAGGCAATCCGCCGCATTATTGAAGAGTATACAGCGGAGGCTGGTGTCCGCGGACTGAAGAAGCAGATGGATGTGTTATGCAGATATGCAGCTGTGAAGCTGGTAAAGGGTGAGCAGAAGAGCATTACGGTAAGTGAGAAGCGTGTAGCAGAATTTTTGGGACATGGAATTCATCATGAGAAGATTCTGGAAAACCCAGTGCCTGGAGTTGTAACCGGTCTTGCCTGGACCAGTGCTGGTGGAGAAATCCTTTTTATCGAAACTTCTTTTACAAAAGGCGATGGAAAGGTGATCATTACCGGACAGCTTGGAGATGTGATGAAAGAGTCCGCCCAGATTGCCATTACTCTTGTGAAGTCCCTCTATCCGGAATTTGCAGATAAATTCAAGGAAAATGATCTTCACATCCATGTGCCGGCAGGAGCAGTTCCCAAGGATGGCCCATCAGCAGGCATCACGCTGGTAACTGCATTATCCTCTCTGGTGACAGGAAAGCCTGCACCAGCAGAAATAGCAATGACAGGAGAAGTTTCCCTTCGCGGCGGTGTTATGCCTATTGGCGGATTGCCGGAGAAGCTGATGGCTGCCCAAAGAGCTGGCGTAAAGCATGTGTTTATTCCATATGAGAATATGGATGATCTTGATGATGTGGCCGATGAGGTAAAAGAGAAGCTTGAGATTACACCAGTTAAGACCGTGCAGGAGGTTCTGGATTACTGTTTACAGCCTGCACGGTAACAGGCTCTGGAAAAGCTGCTGATATAATAATTTTTTTACCAAAACATATTTTCATGTTCAAAGAGAGAATTAACAATTAAAATTACAAAAACTATAAGAAGTATGTTATAATAAGTGTACTAAATGAAACAACTGCAAAGACAGAAGTGCAGTGCATGGAAGCTGTTACAGAGTATGAGGCTTTCATTACAGATCAGATTATAACCCAGACAGAAAGTTGGAGGAAAAGTTATGAAGAAAGGTAAATTATTAGCTACGCTGCTCTGCAGCGCATCAATGGTTATGGGAAGCTTGGTTCCCACGGTACCGGCTATGGCAGATGCTATGAAGGTTGTTACACTTGGCGCAGATCTTTCAGATGAGCAGAAGAACACCATGCTGAAATATTTTAAAGTAGATTCCAGCCAGGCACAGATTATCTACGTTACCAATCAGGATGAGAGGGATCACTTAAGTTCCTATGTTCCGCTGGAGCAGATTGGTACAAGAACAGTGAGCTGTGCTTATGTGAAGCCTACCACATCCGGTGGTATCAAGGTTCGTACCGCCAATTTGAACTGGGTTACCTGCAATATGATCGCAAGTTCCCTTTCCACATCTGGTGTTACCAACTGTGAGGTTGTTGCTGCCTGCCCGTTTGAAGTATCCGGTACAGGAGCACTGACCGGTATCCAGATGGCATATGAGACTGCCAGTGGACAGAAACTTGATGAGACCAAGAAGAAGCTTGCTACTGAGGAGATGGTAGTTACAGGTAATCTTGCTGATTCTGTAGGAAAGAATGACGCTACCACTGTTATCAACCAGGCGAAAATGCAGGTTATTGCAGACAATGTTCAGAATGCAGATGATATCTACAATATTGTTGTAAATATCTCCAATAATAACAATGTAACTCTTACAGATGATGAGATTAATACCATCGTAAACCTGCTTCAGCAGATTTCCCAGCAGGACTATGATTACTCTGAGATGCAGGAAACTCTGGAGCGTGTAAATGACAATGTAACAGGAAAGGCAGAGGAGAGCAGTGATTCATCAGATGATGAGGACAGTATTGTGGATAATGTAGACCAGAGTGCTCTTGGTGACAATGTTATCGAGAGTTCTACAGAGGATCCGGGACTTGCTGAGGAGACTGGAGCTGCAGACGAATCCGGTGAAGAATCCTGGGAAGAATTTCCGGCTTCTGATGATTCCAGCGAGAACACAGATGGAAGTACAGATGAGTCAGCTGATGGTGACATCAGTGAAGTTGGCGGAACAGATACTGGTGATGGCAGTGATTCTTCCGCAGAGATCACAGATATATCCCAGCTGAATACAGATTTCCTTGGCGATGATGCGAAAGCGAAATTTGAAAAAGCGAAGACCTTCTGTCAAGGAGAGTACAGCGGTGATGAGGATGCTCTTTACGAAGTAATGGGAGATGATGCTGCAGTTACTGTAACACTTGATTCCGACACAGCCAACAAGCTTTCCATCAAGGTTCTTCAGAAATACCTTGGTATCCTTGGAAATGGTGCTGTTTCCTATCAGGAGGATGGAACTGAGAAATACATTACACCAGAACTGAATATGCTGGATAAAGAGATGAAGAAACTTTTCGGCATTGATGTGATCGATGATGGTGAGTCTTCTGAGGATATTGATGTTCTTGGCGATGCAGTATCTTCTGATGATAAAGATACCCTGTATAAAGATACTATGAAGTTCTTTGAGAAACTTTATGGTGAGAGTTCAGAATCCAGTGATTCAGCTGACGGCTCTGAAAATGTGACAACAGATGAAAGTGCTACAGATGAAGTAGGCGATGAGTCTTATGACGAGACTATTGATGAAGAGTCCTACGAAGAATAACAGACCTGAATTCGGAAGAATACTGTTGAATAGTATGTGTTGATGCTCCAGGAGATGACATGTCTGCTGGTGGAAAAGGTACAGAAACTGATATCCAGTGGGATATTGGGGACTGTACCTTTTTTTGCAGAAAATAACTGTCCTCTTAAAAATAATCAAAACTGTCTATTGAAGACATACCAGTATCTCGCTATGATAAGTGCTAATTAGATACTGCAGTATAAAAAGCAGTGATTAAACAGGAAACATTGGAGCTTGTTTGAGAAATCATTCCTGCAACTTGTGAGGCACATCTTGCAGAATGTTTTTTCAATATGTACCAGGTTTCCGGGAAAGAGAGAGAAACCTATGAACAAACAGAATTCTACCATTATGAAACTTGCAGAGACTGCACTTCTTGCAGCACTTTGCTATGTATCTTTTACATTTTTGCAGATTAAGATTCCGGTACCGGGTGGAGATGCTACTTCTCTTCACATCGGAAATACCTTCTGCGTGCTTGGAGCTCTGCTTCTTGGCGGTTGGTACGGCGGTCTTGCAGGTTCTATTGGAATGACTATCGCAGACCTTATGGATCCGGTTTATATTACAGGAGCACCCAAGACCTTTGTACTGAAGCTTTGCATCGGTCTTATAACAGGCCTTGTAGCCCACAAGATTGCAAAGATCAATGAGACGAACGACAAGAAATACGTATTCAAATGGAGTCTGATCGCTTCTATTGCAGGTCTTGCTTTTAATGTGATCGCAGATCCCATCGTTGGCTATTTCTATAAACAGTACATTCTTGGTCAGCCCCAGGAAGTAGCGAGCATCCTTGCGAAATTAAGCGCCGGTGCTACATTTGTAAATGCAATTGTATCTACAATCCTGGTTGTGATTATTTACAATGCAGTTCGTCCGGCTCTTATTAAGGCAAATCTGATTCACGTACATGTAGCTGCAGCGAATGCGAAATAAGAAGAAAATAACCTTCTGGAAAAGTCAGAATATGAGATAAGTGAAAGCTCTGGAATGTCTGAACCGTGTACCGCCATTGAAAGTCAGATTTAGAATCTGACGATAGGAAGCGAGTTCAGGCAGTCCGGAGTTTTTTTTGTGTTGTTAATGAGACTGAGATGTCTGTTAAAAAAAGAAGATGAATGGCTGGCAGTTTATAAAATTTTAAGATTAGTGAAATTTTTATGACTTTTTCTCAGAACCCCTGGAAACACTGGCAAATTGAGAAATTGTGTGCTACAATGTTACCTAAATCGCAAAAGCAAAGGAGTAGTGCTATGAGTCTGGCAGTAGTAACCCTGAAAAAGGGAGAAGGACGTCTTTTGAAATCCGGCGGAATGTGGATTTTTGATAATGAAGTAGCTTCTATTATGGGAAGCTTTGTAAATGGAGATATTGTACTGGTTCATGATTTTGACGGATATCCTCTGGGAAGAGGATTTATCAATACGAATTCCAGGATTGTGGTACGTCTTCTTTCAAGAGATGAGAATACTGTGATCGATGAGGAATTTTTTGAGAAAAGAGTGCGGGATGCATGGGAGTATCGTAAGAAAGTAACGGATACTTCAAGCTGTCGCGTGATCTTCGGAGAGGCAGATTTTCTGCCGGGTTTTATTGTGGACAAGTTTTCTGATGTGCTGGTGGTACAGTCCCTTGCACTTGGAATCGACCGTTATAAAGAGATGCTGGTGGAACTTCTGAAGAAAGTTCTGGCAGAGGATGGTATCCGGATCTGCGGCGTTTACGAGAGAAGTGATGTGAAAGTACGTAAGCAGGAGGGAATGGAGCCATATAAGGGCTTTATTGGTGAAGAGTTCCCTACTTTGGTTGAAATTGTAGAAAATGGTGTAAAATATCAGGTGGATGTAAAAGACGGTCAGAAGACAGGATTTTTCCTGGATCAGAAATACAATCGTCTGGCAATCCAGAAGCTTTGCAGGAATGCCAGAGTTCTGGACTGTTTTACCCATACTGGTTCTTTTGCTTTAAATGCAGGATATGCAGGAGCGAAAGAAGTAACTGGTGTGGATGCTTCACAGCTTGCAGTTGATCAGGCTACAGCCAATGCAGCTTTAAACGGACTTTCTGATTCTGTAAAATTTATCTGTGAGGACGTATTTGATCTTCTTCCGAAACTGGAAGAGAAAGGCGAGAAATATGACGTGGTAATTCTGGATCCACCTGCATTTACCAAGTCAAGAAGTTCTGTTAAGAATGCAGTGAAAGGCTATCGTGAGATCAATCTTCGTGCCATGAAACTGGTGAAAGACGGCGGCTTCCTTGCAACCTGTTCCTGTTCACATTTTATGGATTACCAGCTTTTTACCCAGACCATCGGTCAGGCAGCCAGGAATGTGCATAAACGTCTCCGTCAGGTAGAATATCGCACCCAGGCACCAGATCATCCGATCTTATGGTCTGCTGATGAATCTTATTATCTGAAATTTTATATTTTCCAGGTCTGCAGCGACAGATAGGAATAGACGGAATGATTGTTGGTTGTTTTGTGAACCGTAATAGTGAATGTACAGAATCAGGAATAGGGAAATAATATAATAACATAAGAGAGACAGAAACTTATTTCAGGAAGATAAGTTCACAAGAAAGAAGGTATTTTATTGAAAGAAAAATTTATGAGATTTATGCAGGGACGAAACGGAGTAGATCAGTTCGCAAGATTCACTATGGGAGTAGCACTGGCTGCTATTGTGCTCACCTTATTTACTGGGACCAGAAGTGGAATCGGCGCATTTCTGGATCTGTTTGGAATGGCTGCCATTGTTTATACTTATTTCAGGATTTTTTCAAAAAATATTTCCAAACGTTATCAGGAGAATCAGAAGTATCTTCAGATGACGGATAAGCTAAGAGCCCGTTTCCAGAAAGAGAAGCGAATGATGAGCCAGCGCAAGGACTATCATATTTACAGCTGTCCTGGCTGCGGTCAGAAAATCCGTATTCCCAGAGGCGGATTTAAGAAAGTGGAGATTGAATGTCCCAAGTGTCATACCAAATTTATAAAGAGGCGCTGATATGTTTGGATATATTGTAATGAACAAGCCGGAGATCAAGATGAAGGATTTTGACATGTACAGAACCTTTTACTGCGGACTCTGCAGGGAACTGCGTGAGAAATACGGGATATCCGGCCAGATTACATTAAGCTATGATATGACTTTTGTGATCATGCTTCTTTCCGGCCTTTATGAGCCAAAGACGTACAAGGGCACTACCAGATGCATTCTTCATCCTGTGAGAAAACAGCCAGTTCGAAAGAATGTGATGACAGAATACTGTGCAGACATGAATATACTTTTAACTTATTATAAATGTCTGGATGACTGGAACGATGACAGAAAATATGTGAAGCTTGGTTACGCCAGGCTTCTCGAGGGGAAAAATAACCGTCTGTTAAAACTTTATCCAGATAAGGCGAAGCGGATCGTCGAACTTCTGGATGAGCTTTCCGCTTTGGAGAAACAGGGAGAGACAGATATAGACAGAATGTCCGGGATTTTTGGGCATATTATGGAGGAGATTCTTGCTTACAGGCAGGATGAGTGGGATAAAAGCCTTCGAAGAATTGGCTTTTATCTTGGCAAATTCATCTATCTTCTGGATGCATATGATGATGTGGAAGAAGATGTGAAAAATAAAGATTACAATCCTTTCGCAGAAAAATATACAATGGAAGGGTTTGAAGGGGAAGTACGCCAGATCCTTATGATGATGATGGCAGAAACCTGCAGAGAATTCGAGAAGCTTCCTATTATTAAATATGGGGATATTCTTCGGAACATTTTATATTCCGGTGTGTGGTGCCGCTTCGAGGAAGTGAGCAGGAAACGCAAGGAAGAACGGGAGAAAGAACATGTTGGATCCATATAGCGTACTGGGAGTTTCCAGAAATGCAACAGATGAAGAAATAAAGAAGGCATACAGAAAGTTAAGCCGGAAGTACCATCCGGATGCGAATATTAACAATCCAAACAAAGATCAGGCAGAAGAGAAGTTTAAGGAAGTACAGCAGGCATATGAGCAGATCATGAGAGAACGCGAGTATGGAAGCAGTGGTGGATCTTCCGGCGGATACGGTAGTTATGGATATGGAGGATTTGGCGGCTTTGGAGGACAGCAGCGCCAGAGCACTTACGAAGATGAGGAAAGTGTGCGCAGACGTGCAGCAGCTAATTTTGTTCAGAGCGGACATTATCAGGAGGCTATGAATGTGTTGAATTCCCTTTCCCAGAAGAATGGAGAGTGGTATTATATTTCCTCCATGGCGAACATGGGAATGGGGAATAATGTAAAAGCGTTGGAGCATATTCGTGAAGCTGTGCGCCAGGAGCCGAATAATCAGCAGTACCGTATGCTCCTGAACCGGATGGAAGGTGGCGGAAGCTGGTATGAGACACAGCAGGGACCGTTTGGAGGAATGCCGGTGGCAGGGGATGATATGTGCCTGAAGCTTTGTCTGGCGAATGCGCTTTGCGGAATGTGCTGTCCGGGAAGCGGAGTGCTGTGTTGTTGATAAAGTAGAAGTTTATGATACTGTACCGTGGAGAAGGATGCCATTGTACAGTATTCTTTTTTGAGGTGTTTTGATGTTACCAGAGAACAGTAACCTTTGAATGACAGATTTTGTTAAAAATCAATTGACAAGAAAACTCGCACGTATTAAACTGTTAAAGCGTGAAATAGATATAGATACCGCAGACGTGAAGCATCTGACGTTCGTATGGGATAATACAGCTTTTGGGGGCTGCATGACCATTTGTGGGGATTGTGCATCTGGCGTGCGGTAGTATAGGAGGAATCAGATAATGAGTATTCGTATTGGTATCCTGGGATACGGTAACCTGGGACGTGGCGTAGAATGTGCGATCAAACACAATCTTGATATGGAACTGGTGGGAGTTTTTACCCGTCGTGCTCCTGAGACTGTTAAAATTCTGACAGAGACAGCGAAGGTATATTCTGTAGATGATGCTGAGAAGATGAAAGACCAGATTGATGTTATGATTCTTTGCGGCGGAAGTGCTACTGACCTGCCAGAGCAGACACCTAAGTATGCCCAGTGGTTCAATGTGGTAGACAGCTTTGATACCCATAAGAGAATCCCGGAACATTTTGCAAATGTGGATAAAGCGGCTTCTGAGAACGGTCATGTGGGAATTATTTCTGTAGGCTGGGATCCGGGAATGTTTTCCCTGAACCGCATGTATGCAAATGCAATCCTGACAAACGGCAAGGATTACACATTCTGGGGAAAAGGTGTAAGCCAGGGACATTCTGATGCAATCCGCCGTATCAAAGGAGTAAAAGACGGCAAACAGTACACCATCCCAGTTGAGTCTGCTCTGGAAGCAGTAAGAAGCGGAAAGAATCCGGAGCTTACTACAAGAGAGAAACATACCAGAGAGTGTTTCGTAGTAGCTGAAGAAGGCGCTGATCTTGCAAGAATTGAGAATGAGATCAAGACTATGCCGAACTACTTTGATGAATACGATACCACAGTACATTTTATTTCCGAAGAGGAACTGAAGCGTGACCACAGCGGAATTCCGCACGGTGGATTTGTAATCCGCACAGGCAAGACCGGCTGGAACGATGAGAACAGTCATGTGATCGAGTACAGCCTGAAACTGGATTCCAATCCGGAATTTACTTCTTCTGTAATTGTTGCATATGCCAGAGCTGCATACCGCATGAACCAGGAGGGACAGAAGGGCTGCAAGACTGTATTTGATGTTGCACCTGCTTACTTAAGCGCTCTGAGCGGAGAAGAATTAAGAAAACATCTGTTATAATCACTTTATAACAGGAATATTACAGAATTTATAAAAGGACAGTTCTTTTACATTGTGTGGGACTGTTCTTTTTTTATGGAAAATACCTTTGAAATCATTGCTTTTAAAGAAAAATAATACGAAAATATTGTGAAAACTTTACAGAGTTTTACTTTCGGGTTGACGATAGATGGAAACTGTAATATAATGAGCTACATAAAGCTGTAACAACTTTGTAAAAACTTGAAGATGATAATAACAGGGGTTGTGTTTGCTGGACTGCAGTATTACCTGTGGACAGCAACAGATTAATTAAAAAGGAAGGTAAGTATGCAAAACAAATGTAAAAAATTCAGACTTTGGAGTATCCTGCTGCTGGTAATGCTTATGGCAGCCGGTTTTACATGCCATAGTACATCAAGAGATGTACAGGCTGCCACGAAGAATGGATTCCGTACAGTAAAAGGAAAAACATACTACTATAAAAACGGCAAGAAAGTCAAAGGATGGCTTACCCTGAACGGTAAGAAATATTATTTTAGTAAATCTACCGGTGTTCAGGCGAAAGGCTGGGTGAAAGATAAAAAGGGCAGAAAGCGTTATTTCACAAGCAAAGCAGGTGTTATGGTAACTGGATGGCTTTCCAATTCCAAGAGACAGCGTCGTTACTTTGCACCATCAACCGGATACATGAAGACAAAGTGGCTGAAGCTTGGCGGAAAGACCTATTACCTTTACGCTAAGTCAGGCGTTGCAGCTACCGGTTTTGTAAAGGACAGCAAAGGAAATATCCGCTATTTTTCCAAGACAGGAATTATGGCTACAGGCTGGTTGACAAGTTCCTCCGGAGTGAAGCGGTATTTTGCCAGCACTTCTTCCACTTCGACCAATGGAATTATGGCAGTTGGATTTAAGACCATTAACAATGTTACATATTATTTCTACAGTGGCTCCGGTGCTATGGCAACCGGCTGGGTAGAGAATACAGATAAAGGTACCAAGTACTATTTTGACCCTACTACAGGAGCTATGTATACAGGTACACAGACAATTGACGGTGTTACTTATGTGTTCTCTGACACTGGTGTATGCCAGGGTGAGAAGCAGAATGACCCTACACCAGATGGAAATACAGGAAGCAAAACGATCAAGAACTATCTGGCAGGAGCATTGATGCCAGTAGGAAAGGCTCTTTATGTATGGGGCGGCGGCTGGAATGATTCTACCAGAAAAGGTCTGAGCGATACCATGACCAACTGGTACAATAAATGGTCAGCTAATCCCTCTGGATATGACTACAATAATTATCGTGATCTTTCCACCTCGAACCGTGCGAAGGGCTTTGACTGTTCGGGCTTTGTAGGCTGGTCCGCTTACCAGGTAATGCAGACTCAGTCAGGCGTAGGTTATGGATACACAGTGGTATCTGGTGAGATCGGAAGCTATTACAAGGGCAAAGGATGGGGTACAATTGTAAACCAGTCCTACCTGTCACAGAATGGCTGGGAGCTGAAGCCTGGCGATATCGGATACAATGATGGTCATACATGGATCGTTCTTGGTCAGTGCAGTGATAAGAGTGTTGTTATCATCCACTCTACTCCGCAGGCAGGTGTCCAGATTTCCGGAACTACCACACCTACGGGAAGCTATTCCAGTGAGGCTGCAGCCCTTGCGAAGAAGTATATGTCCTTGTATTCCGGATACAGCATCTTCAACTATCATCCATCCGTTGGAAACTATATCCGAAATGGAAACTATCTGAGATGGAATGGAGATACACTTTCCGATCCGGATGGTTATTATAATATGACAGCAGACCAGATTTTGTACGATCTGTTTGGAAAATAATGGTTAAGTAATATACAAGAGAGAATCAGTGAAAATACTGGTTCTCTTTTTATGTAACAGCGGAAATCTTTGAATTCCCCCTCTGTTGCACAAACACGCTCTGTGTTCTCTTATTTAGACAAATGTATTACGAAATGTTACAAAGTTTTAAAATTTATTGCGATTTAGGGTTGAAATCTTTGCGAGAGTGTGCTAATATGTAGCAAGATTGAATGAAATGTTGCAAACATATTACAAATTGAGCTTTTTAGATTATCAAAAAGATTAACGAGGGTGATGAAACATGAAGAAAAGAATTGTATGTCTGACACTGGCAATTTTAATGTGCGGCTCACAGGTTGTAAGCGTAATGGCTGACCGTGAGAGCGATTTAAGAGAAGAGCAGGCCTGGACAAGCCAGCAGCTGGATGCTACATACGCACGCATGAGTGCCCTGTGGGATCAGAAGCAGCAGCTTGAGAGCCAGATCGAATCTTTGAATTCTGATCTTGTAAATGTAATGGTTTCCATTCAGACTCTTGAGAGTGATATCGCTTCCAAGGAAGCAGAAATTGAGAAAACACAGGGTGACCTGACCAAGGCTCAGAATGCCAAGGATAAACAGTACGGCGCCATGAAGAAACGTATTCAGTATCTTTATGAAAAAGGTGGAAACAATGCATGGTTCCAGATGATGTTAAATGCAGATAACCTTGCAGACCTTCTTACCAGAGCTGAGTATACACAGCAGATGTATGAGCAGGACAGAGAGAGCCTTCAGAAATATGCTAGAACGATTGAGGAGGTTCAGAAGTTAGAAGATCAGTATGAGCAGGAGAAAGCTGATTTTGAGACCATGAAGGAAGAATATGAGGCTCAGCAGTCTAACCTTCAGTATCAGTTGGATGTAACCCGTGCGAACAGTGCTGATTGCGAGAATGAGATCGCATACGCACAGCAGCAGGCTACTGAGTATGCGAACCTTCTGGAACAGCAGCAGGCAGAAATTGAGCAGCTTGAGGCAGAACGTATTGCAGCAGAAGAAGAGGCAAGACGTCAGGCAGAGGCAGAGGCCGCAGCGGCTGCAGCAGCACAGGAAGCAGCTCAGAACGGAGATAATTCCTCAGAAGAGGTTCAGTATGATGAAGATGGAAATGTTGTAAGTGGTTCTTCTGATGGATCTTCTGATTATGAATATGATGAGTATGGTAATGTAATTGATACTGACAATACAGTTGATTACAATTCCGATGCAAACAGCTCCGACAGTTCCTCAGATAGTTCTTCTGACAGTTCATCAGCCAGCAGTTCTTCAGGTTCCGGCTCTTCTGTTGTATCCTATGCAACACAGTTTGTTGGAAACCCATATGTATGGGGAGGAACAAGCCTTACCAGTGGTGCTGACTGCTCTGGCTTTGTGCAGAGTGTATATGCAAACTTTGGCGTAAGTCTTCCAAGAACATCTTATGAGCAGCAGAATGCCGGATATGAAGTATCCTATGCGGATGCTCAGCCAGGCGACCTGATCTGCTATGGCGGACATGTTGCAATCTATATGGGAAATGGACAGATTGTCCATGCATCCAATGCCAGAGATGGCATCAAGGTCAGCGATAATGCTGCATACAGAACGATTACTTCTGTAAGACGTCTTGTGTAATCTGAATAAATGAATTTGTGAGCCCTTTCCGGAGATGAAAATCCGGAAGGGGCTTTTTACTGAAAATAATGTGGAAAAGCAAAGAAAAAAGAAGTATAGTAAGAATAAAAGTATTGTCTGAAAATCGTAACATAAATATTTCGTATAGCCAGATGAGAGGTGGAGAAAAATGCTTAGCCATTATCAGATGAAGGAAATTCCATATTTAAGAATATTAGGAAGAACGAATGGCAGTCTGGAACCGGTAACACTATTTTGGACCGCTTCCGGAATTGAACTGAATGTAAAAGCAACAGAAATATGGGTGAAAATCCGCTCCGATTATGATGTTTTTGAGCCATGGGTGGATGTGATCGTAGACGGCGTATTGTCCCAACGGCTTATGGTAAATAAGGGAGAACAGGAAATCTGTCTTTTCCGTAATATGGAAAGGGATAAGGTAAGAAATGTAAAGCTTCTTCGTGATACTCCTGCGTTTCCCACAGATGAAAAAACATTGCTTCAGCTTCTGGAGGTTGAAACTGACGGTGAGTTTTTACCTCTTGAAACACCAAAGCTCAGATTGGAGGTAATAGGGGACAGCATTACCTCTGGTGAGGGCGGCAGCGGTGCAGGAGAAGAAATGACATGGAATTCCTTTTGCTTCAATGCCGTGGATAATTATGCATATATGGCAGCAAAAGAACTGGGCGCGGTGTACAATTGCATCAGTCAGAGCGGCTGGGGCGTTTTCTGTTCCTGGGAAGGCAATGAGCAGCAGGCAATCCCGCTATATTATGAGCAGGTGTGCGGTCTTTTAAATGGAGAAAGAAACAAACAACTGGGTGCTATGGAAAAATGGGATTTCCAGAAGTTTCAGCCTGATGTGATCGTAGTGAATCTGGGGACAAACGACAGCAGCGGCACGAAGAATATGGACAGAGTTGGAAAGGCTGTGGAAGACTTTTTGAGAAAACTGCGCGTATGTAATCCAGAAAGCTATATTCTGTGGTGTTATGGAATGCTTGGAGATGAGATTTTGCCTACGCTTGAGAAAGCGGTGGGGAATTATAAAAGAAAAACAGGGGATGAGCGCGTGGAATTTGTGAAGCTTCCGGATACACAGGAAGGAGAATTTGGATCAAGGCAGCACCCAGGGCACAGATCTCATGAAAGAACAGCGAAAATCCTGGTGGAGAAGATTCAGGAAAAAATGACGCTGCTGGTCACGCCGTGACTAGCAACACCAGGTTGATAAAAAAATAACAAAAATCCTTCCAAAGGGTTGACAAAGACAGTGACCGGTGGTACTATGATGTTAGTATAATTCCATAGTGAACATATTAAGTGCTGACAGCTATAAGCTGGCAGAAAGAGGGAATCAGGTGAGAAACCTGAGCGATCCGGTCACTGTAACAGAGGAGCGAATCTCATAGTCCATTGTGCTTACGCATGAGAAGGAGAGAGGAAGTGATGATTCTGGAGCCAGGAAACCTGCTTGGTATGGCGAGGTTAAACTTCCGATGAAAGTGTAACAACCAGTTTTGGGGAATCCGCAGCCCTGAGATGTTGTCCGCTTTTGTGAGTGGACATTTTTTATGGAATGATCGCCTGTTCAGAAGAATTATACAGATTAAATGGCAGGCGATACTACTTCGGATGAAACCGTTCCCTCCGCGTATATATGAACGGATCATATTCTACCCCGGAGTAGCATCGCTCCCTCTTAAATCACGATGATTCAGAAGCCGCATATGCGGTATTTTTTTTACACTTTTCCTGAGCCTGTTTGTAGAATTATTCCGTAATCTCCTGCAGAGTGTGACGCACATCTTGCAGAAAGCCTTTTTTAAACACGCTCTGGCAATATTCTATTCCTGTAAGCGGGAGTCATTTTTATCATTTGATTTTTGTGCATTACGAAATAGAATATAAAGAATATTTTGTTTTGAGTTGTATGAGATAAGGAGAGAAATATGGAGAAAAAATATTGGGAAGACAAAGAATACGCTTATTTCAGCCATAAGAAATGTGAGTATTTTCCATGCCATAAAGGAGCTGATCCAGAGGACTTTAACTGTCTGTTCTGCTATTGCCCGCTTTATGCCCTTGGAGAAAAATGCGGCGGAAATTTCAAATATAATGAGAAGGGATTTAAAGATTGCACGAATTGTCAGCTCCCTCATAAGAAGAAAAATTACGGTTATGTGACAGGAAAATATCAGGAACTTGCAGCGATGATGCAGAAAGTAAGAGAAGCAGATCATAAAAATGAAAATGAGTAATCAAAGAAATAAGTATAAAAAACTCTCCGGAATATATACGAAGTTAAGCTTACGCATTTATATTTCTCGGAGAGTTTTTGCGTAATGCAAAATTCCATTGGAATTCTGCAAGCTGGATCCTTTTTATCGTATGCTTAACAGCATCTTTAATTTCGGAATCTGGTTGTTAAGAATCAGACCCTCTGGAAACATAGCATTATGAACGAAATCAGCGGCATAAGTGAAGTCTCCAATATGCTCTGTTCCATGACTGTCACTGGAAAGCACGATTGGAACCAGATACTTCCGGCAACAGGACAGAATCTGCGCGCAGTTGGCATGTGTATCGCCCCGATATCCGTAAGGCGCCAGGGAAGCTTCGTTGATCTCAAGGAGAACACCGTTTTCACCGGCAGCCTTTACAACTGCATCGTAATCTATGTCATACTGGAGATTATCAATGTGTCCCAGGATTTTTACAACCGGATTTTTCATTACGTTCAGAAAAGCAGCAGTATTTTCTTCCCTGGTCTTAGGACGGAAATTCTGATAATGCATGCTGGCGATTGCGTAGTCCAGCTTATCAAGAAGCTCCTGTGGCAGATCTGTTTTTCCATCGGTATCCAGAATATTCAGTTCAATTCCATATAATAATTCCACATCGAAACGCTTCCTGGGCGAATAGATCAGGCTTCGGAAATAAGAAGAAGTTCCTGCAGCCAGAGTGGCTGGTCCGTGGTCTGTGATTCCAAGAAGCTTCAGCCCTTTTTGAGAAGCAGCCTTTGCCATGTCGCTGATGGTGCAGGTTGTGCCGTGTCCGCTGGCAATAGAATGTGTGTGTATATCAGAAAGATACATAAAATCATCTCCTAGTCAAGATTACGTGAATATATGCAGCTGGTAATTTCACTATAAAAGTGTTTTGAAAAGCCATTTACAGTTAACTTTAGTATGCCAGAGGGCAAAAAACATGTCAATCATAAATAAGAAAAAACAGAGAAAACAAATAAAAACAACATTACAGTACAAGAAAAACCACACATCGCATGCAGAGAAGTGTTGCTTTTTGTTGACACTTGGAAAGCAGAAAGGTATAATCAAATCAGAAAATAAAACTCTTTATTCAGGAGGAGAAAATGGGATACACAGATAATATGTCTCCGGAAATGAAACAGAGAATTGTACAGGAGCTTGTGCCAGGCAAGCAGATTTCCCTGGCACATATCATTGCCAATCCGGATAAGATTCTTTACACCAAGCTGGGTCTTGATCCATCTCTGGATTACTCAAGAGCGGCCATTGGGATCATGACTGTAAGTCCGGCAGAAACTGCTATCATTATGGCAGATATTGCGATGAAATCATCTGGCATTGAACTGGGATTTGTTGATCGTTTCAGCGGAAGCCTGATCATCACAGGTACTGTGTCGGAAGTAGAAGCTTCTACCAGCGCAATTCTGGACTATGTGGGAAATAAACTGGGCTTTACTTTATGCCCCATTACAAGGACTTGACAGAATATGAAGAAACTTGTTCTGATCGGTCGCAGCGAGGCTGGAAAAACTACTTTGACCCAGGCCCTGCGTGGTGAAAAAATACATTATCATAAAACACAATATGTAAATAATTTTGATGTGATCGTAGATACGCCAGGAGAGTATGCCCAGACGAAAGGTCTGGGACACGCCCTGGCGTTGTATACATATGAATCAGATGTGGTAGGGCTGCTGGTATCTGCCACGGAACCGTATTGCCTTTTTCCACCTTGCATTACCTGTATGGCCAACCGTGAAGTAATTGGAATTGTTACCAAAATCCACAATCCGGATGCAAATGTAAAACTTGCCACGTCCTGGCTGGAGCTTGCCGGCTGTAAAAAAATCTTTTATGTAGACTCCAGGCAGCAGGAGGGCATTCCGGAGATTTTGGAATATCTCAGGGAAGATGGCGATGTAATGCCGTGGGAAAAAGATGCCTCCGATCCGGTGAATTAGAAAATACCTGCCAAATGGGGAAAAACAGTAAAACAACGAAAAACAACATAGCAATCTATAAAAAAATCCACATAAAACAACATAAAACAACGGAAAAACCTTGACTTATAATGTGGAATGGTGTAAACTTACAACATAACCTAAAAAGTAACAGGCTAGCTATGCCTAGCCATGATAAGTTACCCGGTGCGGTACTATAACATACATAATCCACCGCACCTGAATGTGCTTAAGGAGGAAAAAAGCATGGTAAACGAATACGAAATCAAAAAACAGATTTGCGACATCGGAAGAAGAATCTATAACCGCAACATGGTTGCAGCAAATGATGGAAACATCTCTGTAAAACTGAATGACAATGAGTTCCTTTGCACACCTACTGGTGTATCCAAAGGCTTTATGACTCCAGAGTTCATCTGTAAAGTAGATGCAAAAGGAAATGTTCTTCAGGCTAACCCGGGATTCAAACCATCATCTGAGATCAAGATGCATATGAGAGTATATGAGAAGAGACCTGATGTAGGATCTGTTGTACATGCTCATCCAATTTATGCAACATCTTTTGCTATTGCTGGTATTCCGCTTACACAGCCAATCATGCCAGAGGCAGTTATCGCTCTTGGATGTGTTCCGATTGCTGAGTATGGTACACCTTCTACAATGGAGATCCCGGATAACCTTGAGAAATATCTTCCATACTTCGATGCAGTTCTTCTTGAGAACCACGGAGCTCTTACCTGGAGCACGGACCTGAACGCTGCATACATGAAGATGGAGTCCGTAGAATTCTATGCACAGCTTCTGTATCAGAGCAAACTTCTTGGAGGTCCGAAGGAATTTGATAAAGAGAACATTAAGAAACTTTATGAGATCCGTCGTAAATTCGGTATGCCTGGAAAACATCCGGCAAGCCTTTGCCAGAACAAAGATGGCATGAACTGCCATAACTGCGGTGGCGCATGTCACAATGAAGACTACAAACAGTTCCCGGGATATCAGTATGATTTCGTTGGCGGTAACTGCGATGCTCCGGCAGCAGATACAGCTAATGCAGATGCAGAGTTAGTAGCTAAGATCACCAAACAGGTTATGGCTCAGTTAGGACTGAAATAATCAGAAAATATAAAGACCGGCAGCTGTGGGAAAATCAGGCAGCTGCGGGCAATTGTTAAGGAGGAACAATCTCATGCCAATCAGCGAGAGCATGGTACAGGATATTGTACAGGAAGTTATGGCGAAAATGCAGATTGCAGACGCTCCGGCCGGTAAACATGGAATTTTCACAGATATGAACGAGGCCATTGAGGCTGCGAAAGCTTCCCAGAAGATCGTTCGGAAAATGTCCTTGGACCAGAGAGAAAAAATTATTACCTGCATTCGAAGAAAAACAAAAGAAAATGCAGAAATCCTTGCACGTATGGGCGTTGATGAGACCGGAATGGGAAATGTAGGAGATAAGATCCTGAAACATCATCTGGTAGCAGACAAGACCCCTGGTACAGAAGATCTCAGCACTACAGCATGGTCAGGTGACAGAGGACTTACTCTGATCGAGATGGGACCGTTTGGCGTAATCGGAGCAATCACTCCGTGTACGAACCCAAGTGAGACCATTCTGTGCAATACAATTGGTATGCTGGCAGGTGGAAATACAGTTGTATTTAATCCACATCCGGCAGCAATCAAAACCTCTATTTATGCGATCAATCTTTTAAATGAGGCATCCCTGGAAGCAGGTGGCCCGGACAATATCGCAGTAACAGTAGAGAAACCTACATTAGAGACAAGCAATATTATGATGAAACATAAAGATATCCCGCTTATTGCAGCAACAGGCGGTCCTGGCGTTGTAACAGCAGTCCTTTCCTCTGGAAAACGTGGAATCGGCGCTGGCGCAGGAAATCCTCCGGCAGTTGTAGATGAGACAGCAGATGTAAGAAAAGCTGCTCAGGATATCGTAAACGGATGTACATTCGATAACAACCTTCCGTGTATCGCAGAGAAGGAAATCGTGGCAGTTGCTTCTATTACAGATGAGCTTATGCATTATCTGGTAAGTGAAAATGACTGTTACCTTGCTTCCAAAGAAGAGCAGGATAAACTTACAGCAGTTGTTCTTGCAGGCGGCAAGCTGAACCGTAAATGCGTTGGACGTGACGCAAGAACATTACTTTCCATGATCGGAGTAAATGCTCCTGCAAATATCCGTTGCATCGTATTTGAAGGACCGAAGGAACATCCACTTATCGCTACAGAGCTTATGATGCCGATCCTTGGCGTTGTAAGGGCAAAAGATTTTGATGATGCAGTAGAGCAGGCTGTATGGCTTGAGCATGGCAACCGCCACTCTGCACACATTCATTCCAAGAACATTGACAATATCACCAAATATGCGAAAGCAATCGACACCGCAATCCTTGTTAAGAATGCACCTTCCTATGCAGCACTTGGATTCGGCGGAGAAGGTTACTGTACATTCACAATCGCAAGCCGTACTGGTGAAGGACTTACAAGTGCAAGTACATTCACCAAGAGAAGACGCTGCGTAATGGCAGACAGCCTTTGCATTCGCTGACAGGAGGAAACATAAAAATGGACATGAATAACGTAAATATCGAAGAAATCGTAAAACAGGTTCTTGCTGGAATGGCTGGAACAGCACCGGCAGCTTCTGCATCAGCAGCACCAGTTGCACCAGCTGCAGCACCGGCAGGCGCAATCCCGAAAACTGCACACGTTGCAGTACTTACTGAAAAAGAGCATTTTGATATTAAAGAGTACCCGATTCCGGCACTTGGTGATGACGACATCCTTGTTAAAGTAGAAGGCTGCGGCGTTTGCGGTACTGATGCTCACGAATTTAAGAGAGACCCATTCAACCTGATCCCGGTTGCACTTGGACATGAGGGAACTGGTGAGATCGTTGCCATGGGTAAAAATGTTAAGACTGATACAGCTGGAAAACCGGTTAAGATCGGTGACAAAGTTGTTACCTGTATGATTTTCAAGGATGATCCGGAGATCACAATGTTCGACCTGAACAAGAAAAACGTTGGCGGAGCTGACGTATACGGACTTCTTCCAGATGATGACATTCATCTTAACGGATGGTTCTCTGATTACATCTTTATCAGAGGCGGAGAGTTTGGAAGTACATTCTTCAACGTAAGTGATCTTGATCTGGATTCCCGTATCCTGATCGAGCCATGTGCAGTTCTTGTACATGCAGTTGAGAGAGCAAAAACAACTGGTATCCTTCGTTTCAACAGCAGAGTTGTTGTACAGGGATGCGGACCAATCGGTCTGATCTGTATTGCAGTTCTTCGTACCATGGGTATCGAGAACATCTGTGCTGTAGATGGAAATCAGCAGCGTCTTGATTTCGCTAAGAAAATGGGCGCTACCATGAGCGTTAACTTCATGGAGCACAAAGGAATCGAAGCACTTTCTGAAGCTGTTAAAGATCAGTTTGGCGGACATCTTGCAGACTTTGCATTCCAGTGTACAGGATCACCTGTTGCTCATGCAAACATCTACAAATTTATTCGTAACGGCGGTGGTCTTTGCGAGCTTGGTTTCTTCATCAATGGTGGAGATGCTACAATCAACCCGCATTTTGACATCTGCTCCAAAGAGATTACAATCGTAGGCTCCTGGGTATACACCTTAAGAGATTACGTTACAACATTTGATTTCCTTAAGAGAGCAAACGCAATCGGACTTCCAATGTCTGAGCTGATCACAGACAAGTATCCGCTTGAGGAGATCAATGAAGCATTAAAGAAGAACCTTGCAATGACCGGTCTTAAGATCGCAGTTGTAAATAAATAATTGCCGGATAAAGGAGAATCAAGATGGCAGAAGCTGTAGGAATCTTGGAGGTGTTCGGACTGGCAACAGCGTTTGTGGCGGCCGACGCCGGCTGCAAGGCAGCAAATGTCCATCTGGAGGTTTTTGATAAAAATAAACCTGCAAATGCGGACAGTCTGCCGGTACCGCTCCTTGTCTGCATCAAGTTCCGCGGAAGCGTTTCTGATGTAACAGAGGCTGTAGAAGCTGGAATCAGAGTAGCAGAGAGTATGACCGGTGTGGTACAGCACTACGTAATACCAAATCCGGAACCCGGTACACAAAAAATGCTGAAAATCAGCGCACTGGATAAGGATTAATGATTGCTAACCAGTGAATTTAAGTCTATAATAAAAACGAACAAAGTCATGCGGAGCATGGCAGGTACCTCACAGCAAGTACGCTGGAGCGTACTTGAAAAGTCGAGATATATCAGGAGGAATTCATCATGGCACAGGAAGCTTTAGGAATGGTAGAAACCAGAGGACTTACAGCTGCAATCGAGGCAGCAGATGCAATGACAAAAGCAGCAGAGGTTACACTGGTTGGTACAGAGAAAATCGGATCCGGTCTTGTAACTGTTATGGTTCGCGGTGATGTCGGAGCTGTTAAGGCAGCAGTTGAGAGTGGAAGCGCAGCAGCATCCAGACTTGGAGAGCTTGTAGCTACACACGTAATCCCAAGACCTCATACAGATGTGGAGAAAATCCTTCCAAGCATCTAATGAACTATAAGGAGTTCGCTCATGAGTAAATCATATGGTTTTATTGAAATCACAGGTGTTGTAGCGGCCATGGATGCCCTGGACATCATGTGTAAAACGGCAGACGTTGAGCTGGCGTCATGGGAGCGTAAGCTGGGCGGACGACTGGTGACCATTATTGTACAAGGCGATGTGGCAGCTGTTACAGAAGCCGTGGAAGCGGCAGCAACAAATGCCATCAAGAAACCGGCAAGCTATGCAGTAATTGCCAATCCCCATGAGGAAATCGTCAAAATGGTGGAGCTTAGCGCAAGTCGATGGAGAAAGAAAAAGGGGGATGAATAATGGCTGACGAAGAAAAGAAAGAGACAGCGAAAAAAGCAGCCCCTAAAAAGGCAGCCGCTCCGAGAAGAACGGCTAGAACAACCAGAGCAAAAGCAGCAGAAGTAAAGACTGAAGAGCCGAAGACCACTGCAGCTGACAAAGAGATTACAGAAACCAAACATATAGAAGCTGAGAAACCAGCAATTCATAAGGAGGAAAAAATCATGACACAGGAAGCATTAGGAATGGTAGAAACCAGAGGACTTACAGCAGCTATCGAGGCAGCTGACCAGATGTGCAAAGCAGCTAACGTTGCATTAGTTGGAACAGAGAAGATCGGATCCGGTCTTGTAACAGTTATGGTTCGTGGAGATGTTGGAGCAGTTAAATCTGCAGTAGAGAGCGGAAGCGCAGCAGCATCCAGACTTGGAGAGCTTGTAGCTACACACGTAATTCCGAGACCTCATACAGATGTTGAGAAAATCCTTCCAGTTCTGAAATAATATAAAAGTCCAGACAGCAGCCATGAATGAGCTGTGCTTGCATGAGCGAATTCATGGATGCTTCTTACTTTTATAATGTCTGCTATGTCAGACATTACCGAATTCCAGGAAGAAAGTAGGTGTACTTTTGGAAACCAATAATGTTGAGCTGATTACCAGAATGGTACTGGATGCTCTCAATAAAAAAGAAGAAAAAGGCAATGGCTTCATGGTGCCCATCGGAGTTTCCGCAAGACATATCCACCTGACACAGGAACATGTTGAAGCTTTATTTGGACCAGGATATCAGCTCACCAAGAAGAAAGAGCTGATGGGCGGACAGTTTGCCTCCAATGAGACAGTAACTATCGTTGGATTGAAGCTCCGTGCAATTGAGAATGTACGTATTCTCGGACCGGTCCGCAAGGCTTCCCAGGTTGAAGTATCAGCTACAGACGCAATCAAGCTTGGTATGAAAGTACCGGTGCGTGAGTCTGGAGATGTTAAGGGAAGTGCTCCTATTGCAATTGTCGGACCGAAAGGTGCGATTTATCTGAAAGAGGGATGTATCGTAGCAATGCGTCACATTCACATGTCCCCGAAGGATGCCCAGGCAGCCGGTGTGAAGGATGGAGATATCGTATCTGTTAAGGCTGACAATGAGAGAGGAACCATTTTTAATCAGGTGAAGATCCGTGTAGATGACAGCTTTACACTGGAGATGCACATTGATACAGATGAAGCAAATGCAGCAAAAATTGCCACAGGCAATACAGTTACAATTATAAAGTAATGTTCTGGGAATCATTTCCTCATTACTAAAATAAAGTGTTCAGCCATGCTGGTTCTGAAAATGACAGGTGCATGGCTGAACTGATATAAAATTTGGAGGTTCACATGATAGTTGGCAAGGTAGTAGGAAGCGTTGTTTCCACAAGAAAAAACGAAAAGCTGATCGGCAATAAGTTTATGATCGTGGAACCGGTTCATCACATGAAAGGTGACCTCAGTCAGATTGTTGCAATCGATATTATCGGTGCAGGAATCGGAGAATATGTATTGGTGGCACAAGGAAGCGCGGCAAGAATTGGCTGCGGCGTAGAAACAGCACCGGTAGATGCCGCCATTGTAGGTATCGTTGATGACGGTGCAGGATTGGAGTAACGCCATGGATATCAAAGAATTACAGAATATTATACAGGAGAATGGTGTAGTTGGTGCCGGCGGTGCAGGATTCCCTACATACATGAAGCTGACAGACAAAGCAAATACCATTCTTATGAACTGTGCAGAGTGCGAACCTTTACTGAAATTACACAGACAGTTATTAGAGAAGCACGCTTACGAAATTATGAAAACCTTCCATATGGTTCAGGAAACGGTTGGAGCTTCTGAAGCCATTATTGGAATCAAAAAATCTTACGTTCAGACAGTAAATGCTCTGAAACAGCATATTGAAGAGTTCCCTGGAATGCGCATTCACCTTCTGGATGAAGTGTATCCGATGGGAGATGAGGTTGTACTGATCTACGAAGCAACTGGTAGAGTTGTAAGACCTGGCGGACTTCCTATTGAGCAGGGAGTTGCTGTGTTTAACGTAGAGACATTGTATAATATATACAAGGCAGTAGAGAAAAAAGAGCCTGTAACAGCCAAATATGTGTCTGTTGTAGCTGAGGTAAATCATCCGGTAACTGTAAAAGTACCTCTTGGATGTACTATGGATGATGTTGTTGCCCAGGCAGGCGGAACTACTGTAAAAGATCCGGTTTACTTTATTGGTGGACCGATGATGGGAAGAATCGGAAAAGGTTCTGACCCTGTGACGAAGACAACAAATGCGATTCTGGTTCTGCCAAAAGACCATTTAATCGTACAGAAGAAGATGCGGACTTCTGCTATAGATTTAAAACGTGCAGCATCTATTTGCTGCCAGTGTAATACTTGTACAGATCTTTGCCCACGTAACAATCTGGGACATCCGATTGATCCAGCCCGCTTCATGCGTGCAGCTTCCAATCAGGATTTCAGAGATGTTAATCCATACATCAATGCAAGCTTCTGCAGCTCCTGTGGAGTTTGTGAGATGTATGCATGTCCTCAGAGCCTTGCTCCAAGAACACTTCTTGCAGACATGAAGGGCGGACTTCGTAAGGCAGGTATTCGTCCTCCTCAGGGAGTACAGCCAGTACCAGTTAAGGAATCCCGAGAATACCGCAAGGTTCCGGAAGAACGCCTGATGGCACGTCTTGGTCTTACAAAATATGACAAAGACGCACCGATGGACGAGACACTGGTTGATATTCCAAAGGTTAAAATTCTTCTTAGCCAGCATATCGGAGCACCTGCTCAGGCAATTGTAAAAGTTGGAGATCAGGTGACAAGAGGTCAGATGATCGCTTCTCCTGCCCAGGGCTTAAGTGTTGGTATCCATGCAACCATCTCCGGTAAAGTTACCGAGGTGACAGACCGCTGGATCGTAGTTGCAAAGAATTAGAAAGGACGTGCAGAAAATGAGTAAAGCAATCGGAATGATTGAATTCAAAACTACAGCTACCGGCGTTACTGCAGCAGATGCAATGGTTAAGACATCTGATGTAGAAATCGTTGAGGCGCAGACCGTGTGTCCGGGTAAATATATTGCAATTATTACCGGTGATCTCAGTGCGGTAAAAGCTGCCGTAGATACAGCTGTAACAACATATGAGGACAAGTGCATTGACAGTTTTGTACTGGGTAATCCACACGAGTCTCTTTTCCCGGCTATTTATGGAACTACTCAGGTTGAGGAGATCAGTGCGCTGGGAATTCTTGAAACATATGATGCAGCTTCCATTATTGAGGCTGCAGATCAGGCTGCAAAGACTGCAATTGTAGATCTTATTGAGCTTCGTATTGCAAAAGGCATGTGCGGAAAATCTTACATGATGATCACTGGTGAGGTTTCTGCTGTATCCGCATCAATCGACAGAGCGAAAGAGCTTGTTGCTGAAAAAGGCATGTATCTGGATTCCTCTGTTATTGCACATCCGGATAAGAGAATGATCGACAGCCTTCTGTAATTCTGGTCTGACCAATAAAATGAACGCGGAGGGGACCTGAACATGCTTGCGTTAGAGAGACGGAATCTGATCCTTGAGAAATTACAGAATGAGAAGCGCGTAGTAGTAAGTGAACTGAGCCAGTTATACGGTGTCTCTGAGGAAACCATCCGACGGGATCTGGACAAGCTGGAGAAGGAAGGGCTTGCCATTAAAAGTTATGGCGGAGCTGTGATCAATGAAGATGTGAGCATTGATCTCCCTTTTAATGTGCGCAAGAATCAGAATGTAGTTGGGAAACAGAAGATGGCGGAAATTGTAGCCTCTCTTGTGCATGACGGGGAACATCTGCTTCTGGACGCCAGCACTACTGCAGTGTTTGTGGCAAAGGCATTAAAAGAGAAGGAGCGTCTGACTGTGATCACCAATTCCATGGAGATCCTTCTGGAACTGGCAGATGTGTCAGGATGGAATATTATTTCCACAGGTGGGATGATGAAGGAAGGCTATCTGGCTTTTCTTGGATCCCGGACAGAAGAAGTCATTCGCTCTTATTTTGTAGATACCGTTATTTTTTCCTGTAAGGCTCTTGATGAGAACTGGGGAGTAATGGAATCACAGGAAGCTTTTGGAACAGCAAAGAGAGCAATGCTGGATTCAGGACGTAAGAAAATCCTGGTTGTGGACAATACGAAATTTGACCAGACCGCATTTTCCGTTGCCGGAAGATTGCGGGATGTTGATATCGTCGTGACAGATGTGAAGCCTTCTGAAAAATGGCTGAAGCTTTTTGAAGAAGAGGGCGTGGAGTGCAGATATCCGGAATCTGTCCGATAGAAGCTTTCTGCTCACAAAAGAAAGCTGCAATAAAGGAGCATTGAATTATGAAAACTTTTGAAATGAAAACAGTCATCCATTTTGGTGACAATGCCCTGGATAGACTGGCAGAACTGCCATACAAAAGAGTTCTGGTGATCACAGATCCATTCATCGCAAAAGGGAAAATGATCGAGCTGATCACAGACCCATTGAGACGCGGTGGCAAGGAGTTTGAAGTATTCAGTGATGTTGTGCCGGATGCACCGGTAGGAAAAATCGCAGAAGGTGTAAAGAAGTTCCTGGAGTATCAGCCGGAGGTTGTAGTAGCTGTCGGAGGCGGCTCTGCAATTGACTCATCCAAGGCAATCCGTGAGTTTGCCCTGAAGATCAACAATTACGGCAAAGTAGGTCTTATTGCAATTCCTACTACCAGTGGTACCGGATCTGAGGTTACCTCTTTTGCAGTTGTAAATGATACAGATAATCATGTGAAGTATCCGCTGATCTCAGACAGCCTTACAGCTGATGAGGCAATCCTGGATGCAGAACTGGTAAAGAGCGTTCCGCCCTCTATCACAGCAGATACAGGTATGGACGTACTGACTCATGCAATTGAGTCTTATGTAAGTATCAATCACAATGAATTTTCGTCTGCTCTTGCAGAAAAGTCAATTGAAATCTGCGGAGTCTTTCTGTTAAGAGCATACCTTGACGGTGGTGATATGCATGCCCGTCAGAAAATGCATGTAGCTTCCTGTCTTGCCGGACTTTCTTTTAATGCTGCAGGACTTGGAATCACACATAGTATGGCACATCAGCTGGGAGCTATTTTCCATATTCCTCATGGACGTGCCAATGCAATGCTGCTTCCGCATATTGTAGAATTTAATGCAAATATCAACAAACACAGCAGAAGTCAGCAGGAATATCTTCCGGCAGTAAAGCGATATGCCAATATTTCACATATTCTTGGACTGAGTAACTACAACAAAGTAATGTCTGTAAGATCTCTTGTAAACTGGATTCAGTTTATGCAGAAGGAAATGAATATTCCGCTTACGATTAAAGAAATGGGAACTATTTCTGAGGATGAGTATTTTGCAGCAATTGACAAAATGGCAAACCTGGCGCTTGCTGATGCCTGCACAACTGCCAACCCAAGAGTCCCAACAAAAGAGGATATTGTGAAGATCTACAGGAAATTGTGGTCATTTTAATGAAGTTAAGAGTTGCTGTTCACTTTGTGCCCGGTAACATATAAGAGACTTTGGACAAATACGGTGGAACTGCGTGTATTTGTCCAGAGTCTGTTTATAACTAATGTAGTGAACGTAAGATAATGTGGATTATTTCCTGCTCTTGCACGAACCTTGTCTTATATTCAGTGTATTGGTGCATAATAAAATCCATTTTGCCGGATGGGTAAAATGTCAGGAGAAAGTCGTATGAGTATTTATACAAAGAATGGTGACAAGGGAACTACCAATCTTGTCCATTCGAAAAACGTTTCCAAAGCGGATGACCGAATCCAGCTGGAGGGAACCATAGATGAACTTTCCTGCCATATTGGAGTGTTGAAAACCATGATCAGAGATGGAGATACCATCCGTTTCCTGGAAAAGATCCAGGAAAATCTGACCAGAATTGATGCAGGAGTGGCAGATCCATATAATAGAGAGTATAAGATCAATGATGACAAGACAGAGTTTTTAGAGGAAGAGATTGACCGTTTGACGGGGCTTTTTCATATGCCGAAGGAGTCCTCATTACCTGGGGCTTGTCGCTTGTCTGCTGAGATTGATGTGACTTGGGCTGTGGCCAGAAGAGCGGAGCGTGATCTTGCCGCTGTAAGTGTAAAGTTTGGTTCTGACACAGGAAGCAAGAAATATATGAACCGTCTGGCCGACTATCTGTATGTGCTTGCACGCTACGAAGAAGCGGAGGCAGCAGGTCAGAAGACGGGAACGTCAAAGCTTGTAGAAACTGACGCATCTTCTGAAAATACGGAACTACATGCAAGTGGAACTGAGAAAGTGGCAGGAGGAAGCGTGAGCGTGGATACGAAAGTTGAAAATTCTCTCATATCTGGTACCTCTGATTCTGTAGACGAAGCTGTAATTCAGGCAGTACTGCGCCGCATGGGTATGCAGAATAAGATTACACTGGATGGAGCGAAGAAACTGATCGGGAAAATCGAACAGGAAGCCCTTCGCCGCGGTAAGAAAGCGGTGATTGCAGTTTGTGGTCCGGAAGGAAATCCAATTGCCGTTCATGTAATGGACGGGGCATTTCTGGTAAGCTTTGATGTCGCTTTGAAAAAAGCTTATACTTCTGTTGCGGTGAAGATGTCCACCATGGAATTATCTAAACTGGCTCAGCCAGGCGGAACCTTTTATGGCGTAGATAAGATGGATGGTGGAAAAATCGTGATTTTCGGAGGCGGCGTGCCGCTGAAATCCGGAGATACGATTATCGGAGGTCTTGGTATAAGCGGAGGCACAGGAGAGGAAGATCACAGCCTGGCAGAATATGCATTGTCCGTATTACCGGAAATATTGTAGTTGGAATATAGTACAAGGATTATGACAGGGAAAGGCTATTTCTTTAGGAAAGAGAAAAAGCCTTTCTTTTTTTCGTATGGAGCTTTTGAGACAGAAAGCAGTTTATAACCCGTTTTATCAATAGTCTCTTTCAGTTTTGCTTCATCAAGATCATTTTCTGTAAGGATAACCGTCTCTCCTTTTGTATGGGACGAGGTGACTTTTTTTACAGAAAAGTTATTACGAATACTTTCGTTAATGTGGGATTCACACATTCCACACATCATTCCGTCTATTTTTAATGTAATCTGCTGCATAATTTAATCTCCCTTTTTTAATAGATTTGCCATAAATGTCCTGGCGGTATGTTTTCAAACACGCTCTAAGCTGTGTAATCAAATTTCACAAAGGACAGCTCGCAGTTTGCAATACGGCTGCAGATATTTACTGCTGAATACATTACCACGGAAAATTCTCCGTCAATAGTATCCACATGAAGATAACGTCCGTCAGCGGAGATTCTGGCGTGTTTCACATCGCCTCGCTCTGTCAGTTCTTTTATGATTTCATTTGCCAGGTCTTCCGTAACAGTTTTTGATAAATGATAACATCTTCCCATGATTCAACAGCTTCCTTTCGTCATACTTATGTTAGTTGCTTCTAATTGAAAATATTATAGCACGTTTCAGAAAAAAGAAAACTTCAGTTACAGATAAAATTTATCATTTAAGTGTCGAATTATGTGAGAATTTTACGACCGAATTTCGTTGTAATGGCAACCGGCTTTTGTTAGAATAAAAGAAACGAAAGAGAAAAACAATTTCTGATTTTCTGCGGCGTTCTGCAGCAGTATGTGCGGACAGTTTTCTGCCATGGGCTAATCTGCCTGATCAGCAGCAATTCCATCATCCGGTTACTTGAAAACCTGCTACATAAGGGTCCTGGAATAAGAGACCATTCTGGAAAAATGGCATATATAGCGAAAACAAGAATAAGCTATGGCTTTTTTCGAGTCTTAACAGCAAAAGAAAACGCATAAAATGCGTCAACGTAGCCTGTAAAAAATACAGGAATGATTCTCTGTCGTTTTTCTTACGACGAAAAAAATCACATCTTTAGCATATCTGAGAAATAATAGAAAAAGAAGTCAATTCTTTTTTTGTGGGCGGGCATCCGGCCAATGCTCGCCCTCCTAATCAGCTTTTCTTATATTTTCCTGGTGTAGTTCCTTTGTATTTTTTAAATGTACGTATAAAATAGCTCAGATCATTAAATCCATTTCGATATGCAATATCTGTAATAGAATCATCGGTTGTGGAGATTTCATAGCAGGCTCTCTCAATGCGCTGCCTGTTCAGATAATCCATGGGAGTCTGATGGGTCATTTCGGAGAAAAAACGGCAAAAGTATTTGGGTGACATGGATACGGAGGCCGAAAGCTGTTTTAGTGTCAGAGCCCCCGTATAGTTGTGCTCAATGAAATCAAGTACCTGTTTCAGCTGTAAAATTCTCTTATAATCACGTCTTGCGCGTGTTATACTTTCAAGATAGTAATGATTACTAAAAATAATGCCGAAAAAGTGGTAAAATTGTCCAATTACAGTGAGCTCGTAGCCAGGTTCTCTTTTCCAAAGAGAATCAAAAAGACTGTTTATTGTATTGCAGATTTCTATATGCTTTGGTGTAAAATGATGATAGATCAGAATTTCCTGATGAATAATCTTCTGCATATATCCTGCACAAACAGAATTATTTTTGAGGAAAACATTTCCGTCGAAAACAATGCACTGATAAAGACAATTATCAGGAATTCCACTGTGAAGAATTCCACTATGTACAAAAATGATGTCTCCAGCTGTTGCAATGAAACTTTTTTCGTCTAAAGTGACAGTGAGAGAGCCCTCAAGAATACGAATGATTTCATATTCTACATGCCAGTGATAGGACATTACATAGCGCGGATGAGCCTGATCAATATGATGAAATTCAAAAGGAAAATCATATGTTCCCCTTAAACGGTCTTCATTATGGTCCAGATCCTGCAAAATAAATTCCTCCTTAAGTTAATTTGATGGATTTTTTACAAAATGATCAAAAAAGTGAATATTATACTATTTTTTGCCATTATATCACAAGTAATTACGGTTTGGCAATTGTATACTATGAACTATAGGAAACAGGGAGGTTTTTTAGTGAAACCTCTTAAAAAAGAATATATTTATTATGGAGGTAATGAATCATGGCAAAGAGCAGATTAGTAGGCAGCTATCCGGTTATCGGTATCAGACCAACAATCGACGGACGTAGAGGAGCACTCGATGTCAGAGGATCTCTTGAAGAGCAGACAATGAATATGGCTAAATCCGCTGCGAAACTTTTTGAAGAAAACCTGAGATATTCCAACGGTGAGCCTGTTAAAGTTGTTATCGCTGATACAACAATCGGACGTGTAGGTGAAAGTGCTGCATGTGCTGACAAATTCCGTAAAGAAGGCGTAGACATCACACTTACTGTTACACCGTGCTGGTGCTATGGCGCAGAGACAATGGATATGGATCCTCAGACAATCAAAGCTGTATGGGGCTTCAACGGAACAGAAAGACCAGGAGCAGTTTACCTTGCATCCGTTCTTGCTACACATGCACAGAAAGGTCTTCCGGCATTCGGTATCTATGGACATGATGTTCAGGAAGCTGATGACACATCTATCCCGGCAGACGTTGAAGAGAAATTACTCAGATTCGGACGTGCAGCAGTTGCAGCTGCTTCCATGAGAGGCAAATCCTATCTGCAGATCGGTTCCGTTACAATGGGTATCGGCGGATCTATCATTGATTCCGATTTCATCGAATCCTATCTTGGAATGCGTGTTGAATCCGTTGATGAGGTAGAAATCATCCGTCGTATGACAGAAGGCATCTACGATCACGCAGAATTTGAGAAAGCTCTCAAATGGGCGAAAGAGACCTGTAAGATTGGTTGGGACAAGAACCCTGAAGAACTGCAGTTCTCCCCAGAGAAGAAAGAAGAGCAGTTTGAGTTCGTAGTTAAAATGGCAGTTATCATCAAAGAGCTGATGAACGGCTGCGATAACCTTGATCCTGCATTCTCCGAGGAAGCAATCGGACACAACGCTCTGGCAGCTGGTTTCCAGGGACAGAGACAGTGGACAGATTTCTATCCAAACGGTGACTTTGCAGAAGCTATGCTGAACACATCCTTCGACTGGAACGGAGCTCGTGAGCCATACATCCTCGCTACAGAGAATGACGTTCTCAACGGACTTGGAATGATGTTCATGAAACTTCTTACAAACAGAGCTCAGATCTTCGCTGATGTTCGTACATACTGGAGCCCAGAGGCTGTTAAGAAAGCTACAGGATATGATCTTGAAGGCGTAGCTAAAGAAGCTGGCGGATTCCTTCACCTGATCAACTCCGGTGCTGCTTGCCTTGACGCTAACGGCGAAGCTAAAGATGAAAACGGCAATGCTGTTATGAAACAGTGGTGGGATATCACAGAAGAAGACCAGAAAGCTATCATGGAAAACACTGAATGGTGTATGGCTGACAACGGATACTTCCGTGGAGGCGGATACTCCAGCCGTTATGAAACAAAAGCTCAGATGCCTGCAACAATGATCCGTTTGAACCTTGTTAAAGGACTTGGACCGGTTCTGCAGATTGCTGAAGGATGGACAGTTGCTCTTCCAGCAGAAGTATCTGACAAACTTTGGAAACGTACAGACTACACATGGCCATGTACATGGTTTGCTCCAAGATGCGATGGCAAAGAGGGACCGTTCAAGACAGCTTATGATGTAATGAACAACTGGGGAGCTAACCACGGTGCTATCTCCTACGGACATATCGGAGCTGACTTGATCACAATGTGCTCTATGCTTCGTATCCCGGTATCTATGCATAACGTTCCGGAGAAAGATATCTATCGTCCGGCAGCATGGAATGCATTTGGAATGGATAAAGAGGGTGCAGACTTCAGAGCTTGCAAGAACTATGGACCTCTTTATAAATAATTAGCTTTTTATAATTTAACTGCTTTCTTTCACTCCCCCAGGACAATGAAGGAAAGCTGAGAGAGCGGGACTTTTGTCTCGCTCTTTTATTGTCTGGGGCTCTTTATCGGACATACATTCGCATGATTTCACGCCCGGATTCCCGATTTTTCTGTGAAATTGTTTATAAAAACACCTCGCGGAACATTACCGGTGAATAGTAACTGTTGCTGTAAAATAATGGGAAAATATGAGAAAAATGGTTGCAAGTTTTTCCTGGTGTGTTACAATGAAAAGCAGAAAAATGGTTACTGCTCATTCCGTTCACAAAATACCTCGCGGAATGTTATCAGTAAACAGTAACGAAAAATGTATACAAGAGGGAAAAGAGGATATATATGAAGAAAAAGCTGGGAATGTTGCTGGCTGTGCTTCTTACTTTTTGCATGACTGTGGGAGTTTTTGCAGATGCAGGAAAGACACAGCAGGTTGATTATAAAACAGATTACTATATGATTGTAGAATCGCCTGATGGCGGTGTTGACATGTATTCAGAGGCAGATGCTTCCAGCCCGAAGCTGAATGATGAGCTGATTCCTAATGGAACTGCGATCCATGTAGAAGGAGAGACCACAGATGAAGCTGGAAAGGTATGGGTATATGCTCAGCTTCATGGCATGTTTGGTTTCCTGGAAGAGAATTATCTGAAGCCGGCTACTCTTGCCGAGGCAGTGGCATCAGAGCTTGTTTTATACGGAAGCAAGGATGCGAATTACAGTATTACAGTCAATGCTAAGGAAGACGGTTCCGTTTGCCTGTATAAAGGACCTGGAAAAAAGTACGGCACAGTTTCCGGAGGCTGTAATATAGCGAATGGTGAGAAGTTATATATTGATACAGAAGTAGATACTGGTAAAGATGGTATCTGGGGACACACAGAGGCTGGTGATGTTTCTGGCTGGGTAAATATTGCAGAAGCCACCAATACGGAAGAGAGTACAGTAGAACTTGTTCCTGAAACTGAGAAAGAAGCGGAAGACGGTTCCCAATCTGTTCAGGCTGGAGAGAATACTTCTGAAGTTGGAAAAGCAGGTACCGAAGGCAAAGATATCGGTGATGCGGAGGCAGAGCTAACAGGCACTCCTACCCCGAAGCCTGAGAAGACAAGTACTCCTACTCCGAAGCCAACCGAGACGAGTACTCCTGTACCAGAACCTACTAAGAAAGCAACTGCAGCTTCAGAACCGACTGAGACAAGTACGCCTGCCCCGGAGCCAACTGAGACAAGTACGCCTACCCCGGAGCCGACTGAGACGAGCACGCCTGCCCCGGAGCCAACTGAGACAAGTACGCCTACCCCGGAGCCGACTGAGACAAGTACGCCTATCCCGGAGCCAAGTGAGACTATTGCGCCTACAGAAGAGGCAGCAGTAACAACTGCTCCTTCAGAAAGTGCAGAACAGGAAGCGTCCAGCGAAAATGTGGAGAGCACAGATAAAGGAATGAATTCTGTTATCTGGATTCTGGTTGTAGTTATTATCATTGGCATCGCAGTGGTAATCTGGCTCCTTAAGAAAAAAGGAAAAAATAGTGAATCATAATAAACATGAATAATAAAAGCTCCGCCGGGAATCCGACGGAGCTTTTTAGCTGAAATAAAAAATTATTTGTTGATAACAACACCTTTCTGAAGCATAACGTTTGCGTAAACAGCTTTCTCACCTGTAGCGATAATACAATATGCTTTCTTTGCCTCTTCATAAAATGCGAAACGCTCGATATTTCCAACTGCCTCGGCGCCACGTTCATCATGTTTGGAAACAATCTCTTTGTATGTATCCCAGATTGGAGTTTTTACCGGATCGCCAGGCATAACTTCCATCAGGGTAACTGGTTTCTCTACATAAGAATCAAGAGGGATAACAGTAAGGATAGCGTCCAGAAGTTCTGGAACTCCATGTCCGTCGCAGCGAACAACAATTGCATCTTTACCCATTGATTCTACTGGGAAGTTGCCGTCCGCGATAACGATGCGGTCGCTGTGTCCCATCTCGCATAAAACTTTTAAAAGCTGTGGTGAAAGTATTTCTGGAATTCCTTTTAACATAATATATTCTCCCTTCGTTCTTTCTCAGAAATCTGGCACAGTAATCTATAAAAACTGATACCGGTTCCGAAAGTATTCTACTCTATAAGTTACCTTTCTTTGCTGGATTTTTCAAGGTAAAATTTTACGCAAAAAGATGAAATATTTACTGTTGACAGAAATTTGGAAAAGAGTTAATATGAACTAAAACAGAAACGTTTCGGTTTCTTGAAAACAGAAGATTCACGGCCTGTATCAGCAGGCAGAAGGAGGAGAATATGCCACTTGTTACATCTAAGGAAATGTTGTTGAAAGCTCAGCAGGGCGGTTACGCAGTGGGTGCATTTAATGCAGAGAATATGGAGATGGTGAAAGCTATCATTCAGGCAGCTGAGGAGTTGAAAGCACCTGTTATGATCCAGACTACTCCATCTACTATTAAATATGGCACTCTTGAGACCTATCAGGCAATCGTTGCAGCAGAAGCTGCAAAGGCTTCCGTTCCGGTTTGCCTGCACCTTGACCACGGCAGTAGCTTTGATCTCGCCATGAAGGCTCTGAAGGCTGGATATACTTCCGTGATGATTGACGGTTCTAAGCTGGATTATGAAGGAAACATTGAGGTGAGCAAGAAGGTGGCTGACGTAGCAGCTTCTATGGGAATCCCATGCGAGGCAGAACTTGGTAAGGTAGGTGGTAAGGAAGACGACCTGGTTGCAGTTGCAGATACCAATACCGATCCACAGGAAGCCAGAGAATTTGTAGAGCGCACCGGCGTTACTTCTCTTGCGGTAGCAATCGGCACAGCACATGGCTTCTATGTGGGAACTCCTGTTCTTGATAAGGAGCGTTTAAGTGAAATTCGTGAAGTTGTAGATATTCCTCTGGTTCTTCATGGCGCTTCCGGCCTTAGCGATGAGGATGTTATGGATTGCGTAAAGAGAGGAATCTGTAAGGTTAATTTTGCCACCGAGCTTCGTGCAGCATACTCCAAGGCTGTCAGAGAGACACTTGAGGATGAGAAGGTATTTGATCCTAAGGCATATGGCAAGGCTGGAATTGCAGCTGTGAAAGAGCTTGTAATGGCCCGTATGAAAGTTTGCGGCTGTGACGGAAAGGCTGAGTAAGAGGCTGATTTATGGCAGCGACGATGAAAGATATTGCCAGACGGACAGGACTTGGTCTGGCAACGATTTCCTCTTATTTCAATGGGGGGAATGTAAGAGAGAAGAACCGTATCAAGATCGAAGAAGCCATCGAAGAATTACATTACGAAGTAAATGAAGTTGCCCGCGGTCTGAAGACCAATGCGACCAAGACAGTGGGGGTTGTGATTCCAGAGCTGAACAATGTTTTCTGCGCAGAAATCATCAGTGGAATGGAGGATATCCTCCGAAGCCATGGATATGCAGCGATTGTCTGTGACTGCAGAACAGATAAGAAGCTTGAAAAAGAAGCAGTGGATTTCCTTACCCGGAAACGTGTGGATGGAATTATCAATATGCCGGTAGATATGACTGGAGCCCATCTGAATGAATTTCAGAAAACAGGTAAACCCATTGTGCTTATCGACCGTATGATCCAGGGAATATCCTGCGACTGTGTGCTGGTGGATAATGTAAATGCAGCTGAGAAGGCTGTTGGCATGCTGGTAGAAGAACAGCATCAGAAGATTGGTCTGATCGGTGGACCGGATGAGGTATTCACTGCCAGACAGCGTATGTTAGGATATATGAAAGCACTTAAGGCTCATGGAATTGCGGTTGATGAAAAGCTGATCTGTCATGGTGATTACACGATCCAGGGAGGGGTTCAGGCAGTAGAAGAGCTGGTGAAAGAGAATCCGGATATGACAGCTGTTTTTGTGACGAACTATGAGATGACTATGGGGGCAGTGATCGGGCTTAACGAGATGGGGGTATCCATGCCAGAGGAGATTTCCCTGGTGGGATTTGACAATCTGCCTTTTGCCCGTGCATGCAGACCTGCACTTACCATTGTTTCACAGCCCACAGAGAAAATTGCAAGGGAAACAGCACAGATCATGCTGGAACGGCTTGAAGGAAGAGATGAGCTTCCTGACCATATTGTACGGAAACTTCAGACTGATATTTTTATGGGGAAATCCATAAGGAGACAAGGATGAGCAAAGACTATTTATTAGGAATTGATATTGGAACCAGCGCGTGCAAGGTTGCCATATTTAACAAGAACGGAAAGGTGATGGCTTCCGCCAATGGGGATTACCCTGTTTATTATCCTCATGAGGGATGGGCGCAGCAGAAGCCGGATGAATGGTGGCATGCGGTTTGCGGCGCTATTTGCGAATGCCTGGAGACGGGTAATATTTCAGGAGAGCAGATTGCCGGAGTGGGAATTGATGGGCAGAGCTGGTCGGCTATTGCCATTGACCATGAGGGAAATGTTCTGACAGATACACCTATCTGGATGGATACAAGAGCCCAGGAAATCTGCGACAGACTCAATAATGAAATCGGCAGTGAGAATATTTTCAATGTTGCAGGTAATTCTCTTCAGCCTTCTTATACCACAGCGAAGATTCTCTGGTATAAGGAGAATATGCCTGAAGTATATAATAAGATTTACAAGATCCTTCAATCAAACAGCTTTATTGCTTACAGACTGACTGGTGCCATCACACAGGATCTTTCACAGGGATATGGCCTGCATTGCTTTGATATGCGTACTGGTACCTGGGATGAAGTGATGTGTGAGAAACTGGGAATTCCTGTGGATTTTCTTCCGGAGATTGTTACGTGCGATAAGGTAGTGGGAACTGTGACGGAAGAGGCGGCAGCCCAGAGTGGACTGACTGTCGGAACTCCTGTAGTGGCCGGCGGTCTGGATGCAGCCTGTGGGACACTTGGTGCAGGTGTGATCCATCCGGGGGAGACCCAGGAGCAGGGTGGACAGGCTGGTGGCATGAGCATCTGCACAGATACATACAAAGCAGATCCAAGTCTGATCTTAGGATATCACGTAGTGCCAGGCAAGTGGCTTCTTCAGGGAGGAACTACCGGAGGCGGCGGTGTCATGCGCTGGTTTGAGAGAGAATTTGCAGCTTATGAGAGGAGCCGCAAGGCGGATACCGGGAAATCCTCTCTGGAACAACTGAATGAAATTGCCGAGGCAGTACCAGCCGGAAGTGAAGGCGTTGTGTTCCTTCCATATATGTCCGGGGAGAGATCCCCTGTCTGGAATCCATACGCCAAAGGCGTTTTCTATGGACTTGATTTTGCTAAGACCAAGGGACACATGGTAAGAGCCTGTATGGAGGGCGTAGCATTTTCCCTGCGCCATAATCTGGAGGTGGCTGAAGCAGCAGGTGCTAAAGCAGAAGTTCTTCGTGCTATGGGAGGTTCAGCCAATTCCCTTCTCTGGACTCAGATTAAGGCTGATGTGACAGGCAAGGCAGTGGTGGTCCCTGCTTCCGATACAGCAACCACATTAGGTGCTGCAATCCTGGCTGGCGTAGGAGTTGGATTTTATAAAGATTACGAGGAAGCGGTTTCCATGACAGTGAAAGAGACAAGACGCCATGAGCCCAATCCTGAGAATAAAGAAGTTTATAATAAGACATACCGTACATATAGGGATTTATATGAATCTCTGAAAGCTATGATGGTACGGAAGTAAGGAGGTATTTCAAGATGAAAGCAGCAGTTGTAGTTGCAAACGAGGATGTACAGTACCAGGAAATCGAAGAACCGCAGGCAAAACCAGGCTGGGTAAAGATTAAAGTAAAAGCTTCCGGCATTTGTGGCTCTGATGTTCCGCGAGTATTGAATCATGGTGTTCATTTTTATCCTATCGTTCTTGGACATGAGTTTTCTGGTGATGTAGTAGAAGTTGGCGAAGGGGTCACTAAGGTGAAAGTTGGCGACCGCGTTTCCGGGGCTCCGCTTCTTCCGTGCATGAAGTGTGATGATTGTCAGAATGGAAACTTCTCCTTATGTAAGCATTACAGTTTTATCGGTTCCAGGCAGCAGGGAAGTAATGCGGATTATGTAGTAATTCCAGAGCAGAATGCGATTCCTTTTGATCCGTCTATTTCCTATGAACAGGGTGCAATGTTCGAGCCATCCACAGTTGCTCTTCATGGACTCCTTCAGAATGATTATCAGGGCGGTCGCTGCGTAGCGATTTTAGGATGTGGAACAATTGGCATATTCACAATGCAGTGGGCAAAGATCTTTGGTTCCAAGAAGGTTGTCGTATTTGATATTAGTGAGGAACGCCTGGATCTTGCCATGAGAATGGGCGCAGATGCAGTTATCAATACAACCAAAGAGAATTATATGGAAGAGGCTATGGCAATTACCGGTGGTAAGGGCTATGAATATGTGTTTGAAACAGCCGGACAGGTTCCCACTATGCATATGGCATTTGAACTTGCTGCGAATAAGGCACACGTATGCTTCATTGGAACACCTCATGCAGATCTTACGTTTACACCAAAGCAGTGGGAGAATATGAATCGTAAAGAATTCAAACTTACAGGCTCCTGGATGTCTTATAGTTCCCCGTTTCCAGGCAAAGAGTGGGATCTTACAGCTCATTATTTTGCAACCGGTCAGCTGAAATTTGATCCGGGATTTATTTATCGCAAAATGCCAATGAGTCAGGCTCAGGAAGCATTCCAGCTCTATAAGACGCCTGGTCTTGTAAAGGGGAAGATTCTTCTGGTGAATGAGGATTGAGCATATGATACTGACAGTAACATTAAATGCAGCTATTGATAAGCGGTATGTGGTAAATAACTTTAAGACCGGAGAAGTAAATCGTGTAAAGGAATGTACTTATGTTCCTGGTGGAAAAGGTCTGAATGTATCCAAGCCGGCTTCAATTTACGGAGCAGAGGTGACTGCTACAGGCTTTGTAGGTGGTTATGCAGGAGCTTATATTGAGAATGCATTGAAGCCGTTTGGTATTAAAAGTGCTTTTTATCATGTAGCTGCAGAGAGCAGATCCTGTATTAATATCTGGGATGAGGTTAATAAAGTACAGACAGAATTTCTGGAGCCGGGGTTTACCCTTACAGAAGAGGATTTTGCCGGATTTGAGGAAAAATTCCGTAATCTTGTAAAAGAAGCGAAAGTAGTTGCAATGTCAGGAAGTGTTCCGAAAGGACTTGACGGAACTGCTTATCAGCGTCTTATAAAGATTGTAAAAGAGGCAGGAATTCCGGTTATTCTGGATACCAGCGGCAAACTTCTTGAAATGGGAATTGAAGCAGCACCTACTATGATCAAGCCCAATATTGATGAAATCCGCATGCTCACAGGTAAGAATTGTGATGATATCCAGGATATTATAGATGCGGCGAAAGAGATTCATGCAAAAGGTGTGGAAATCGTAGCTGTTTCCCTGGGAGCTGACGGTTCTCTTGCAGTAGGAAATGAAGGGATTTTCCGTGCACTGGTTCCGAGAATAAATGCAGTGAACACAGTTGGGTGTGGAGATTCTATGATCGCAGGATTCGCACTGGGGTTATCCAGGGGACTTTCACTTCCTGAGACAATGAAACTGGCAAGTGCTATTTCAGCGTCAGCAGCCATGCGCGAGGAGACTGGATTTTTTGTGATGGAAGATATGGAGAAACTGCTTCCACAGATTGAGGTTACTAAATTATAAGAAAATGTAGTAAAAGATATTAAGCGAAAGTAAATTGCGTTGTAATTGAAATCTATAGTGCAAACGAAATGTTAAGGAGGATAAGAAAATGACAATGATCGATCCGGCAATTGTTCCGCAGAGAACACTTTATACTGGCGCTAAGATGCCAGTTGTTGGAATGGGCACTTTTGGAAGTGACCATGCAGATGCAGATGCAGTTTCTGCTTCTGTTGCAGGTGCACTTCGTGTAGGTTACCGTTCTTTTGACTGTGCTGCATGTTACGGAAATGAAGATATGATCGGAAAGATCTTCGCAGATGCATTTGCAGAAGGCATTGTAAAAAGAGAAGAACTTTTTATTGCATCCAAAGTATGGAACGATATGCATGGCGACGGAGATGTACTGATTGCCTGTGCGAAGACCTTAAAGGATCTGAAGCTTGACTATCTGGATATGTATTATGTTCACTGGCCATTCCCGAACTATCATGCACCGCATTGTGATGTGGATTCCAGAAATCCTGATTCCAAACCGTTCACAGTAGAGCGTTTTATGAAAACCTGGCGCCAGATGGAGCGCCTGGTAGATATGGGTCTGACGAAACATATCGGTATGTCTAATATGACAATTCCGAAACTGGAGGCAGTACTTCCACTTTGCAGAATTAAACCAGCTGCGATCGAGATGGAGCTTCATCCATGCTTCCAGCAGCCGGAGCTGTTTGATTATTGCAGAGCGCATGGTATTGAAGTGGTAGGATTCTGCCCAATTGGTTCTCCTGAGCGTCCGGAACGTGATAAGATGCCAGAAGATATTGCGGATATTGAACTGCCAGAGCTGAAAGCAATTGCAGCGGCACATGGTGTTCATCCGGCAGTTATCTGCATTAAATGGGCTGTACAGAGAGGTGCTTCCCCAATTCCATTCTCTTTGAAAGAGAAGAATTACACCATGAACCTGAAATGTGTCACGGAAGATCCTCTGACAGAAGAAGAGATGGAAACCATCCGTTCCCTTGATAAGAATAACCGTCTGATCAAAGGCCATGTATTCCTGTGGGAAGGTGCAAAGGACTGGCACGATCTCTGGGATGAGGATGGAGTGATCGTAAAATAATGGTTATAATTTCAAAGCTTCTTTAAATATCTTACACAGCAGAAAAGCTGCAGGGTTTATAATTCTTATAACTTTGCAGCTTTTTTGTTACCAGTAAACAGTAACAGTGTTTGTTACTGTTCACTGGTAACGTTCCGCGAGGTGTTTTTTGTGAACAAAGTTCACAGAAAACCCGAGAATTGCGGCGCGAAGCGCGTTACTGTGAACGGAGTAAACAGTAACCAATGTTTTTTAAACAAACTCTGGAATTGTTTGTTTAGTTTGCATGATTTTATGGTATGTGATAATATAATATTTAGCCGAAATTAATAGAATACCATGTGCAAACAGGCGCAGGGGAGCCGATGAGGTACATGCTGTGTATAGAAAGGGAAAGCGAAAACTATGTATCGAATTTTACTTGTAGATGATGAGATCCTGGTACGTGACGCCATAAAGGAGAATATTGACTGGAAGTCCATGGATTGCCAGCTTGTAGGAGACTGCGAAAACGGAAAGCAGGCAGCAGATTTTGTGAAGAGCCATCCGGTAGATATTGTTCTCACAGATATTTTGATGCCGTATATGGATGGAATGGAACTGAGCCATTTTCTGCATGATAATTACCCGGAGATCGTAATTGTGATCTTCAGTGGCTTCGGGGAATTTGAATATGCAAAGAAAGCAATTCAGTATAATGTAAGCGAATACATGCTGAAGCCGGTAACTGCTATGGAGCTCAGAGAAGTTATTGGCAAAATGAAAGAAAAAGTAGATCTGCAGAGAAAAGAAAAGAAGAAAATAGAATCCCTCACAAAGACATCTCAGGATTATCACAAAAATGCTCTGGTGATTCGTTCGAAAGCGATTGAATCTCTGGTAAGCTGTACGCGGGATGTGCAGGAGAGCCTGGAGGAATTGTCTGGAATGGGAATTAATCTGGAGGCAGCATCTTATCGGGTTGCGTTATTTGACATGGATCTGTTTTCCGATATTCATCAGATTGATATGGAAAAACGCCAGGAGAGCGCATTAATGGCTTTTGTTTTATTTAATGTTGCAGATGAGATCGTGACAGATCGTAATGCAGGAATTGCCTATCAGGAAGGAAATAACCGGGTGTGTATCCTCTTTATGGGAAACCGCAGCAGGGAGTTTTCCAGAGAAATACAGGAAATCTGTCAGGAAATCCAGAAAAAAGTAAAAGAAGTGATCGGCATTGAAGCTTCAGCAGGAATTGGGGGCTGGGTAAGGAATCCCGGAGATACGATCCAGTCTCATAACCAGGCTGAGAAGGCTATTGAACTGCGCTATTTACTGGGCGGAAATCTGCTCATTGATACAGAAACACTGAATCCGGAGAGAAGTATTTCTTTGCAGCAGCCATTAAGCGATATGGTAGATGGAATCAAGAAAGGCAATGAAGCTGAGATGAATCAGGCTCTTTCTGTTATGAAATCTGAGATCAAAAAGGCCAGAGTGGATAAAAGTCAGGCCTGTGTCTGCCTTCAGATGATTCTGCGCCATGCAGGAAGCTGCTGGGAAGCTCTTTCTTCTGAGAATGAAGATCTGTTCCACAAAAGAGAAATTCTCATGGGACGGGTAACCGAACAGAAAACTTTTAAGGAAGCTTTTAAAATGGCAGAGGACTATGTTCACGAGGTATTCGAAAGGTGCTCTTCCCTGAACAGCTCCAGCGGGCAGAAGCAGGCGGTACTTGCTATGGAATATATTCGCCAGCATTACAATGAGCCGGAATTAGGATTGAATGATATCTGCTCCTATCTGAATATTGGTACAAGCTATTTCAGTACTATTTTTAAGGAAGCCACAGGAGGCACTTTCCTGGAATTCCTCAGTAAGACCCGTATGGAAAAGGCAAAGGAACTCCTGGAACAGACTGCACTTAAGAACTATGAGATTGCGGAGAAGGTGGGCTTTTCAGATCCCCATTATTTTGGAATTTCTTTTAAGAAAATGACAGGTAAGACTCCTACCGAGTATGCAAGGGAAAAAAGATCCATATGAAAAGAAAAGTACTGACGGCAGCCGGCATTTGTATTGGAATTTTGATTTTTACAGAAGGAACCAGGTATTTTGTTCAGAATCAGAAATGCCAGAAGCAGCTGTTTGCGATGGACACCTATATGGAGTTTACCGCATATGGTAAAAACAATGAAAAAGCTGTAGATGCAGCTATAGAAGAAGTACAGAAACTGGATGCGATGTTATCAGCAGAAAACAGTAAAAGTGAAGTATATGCTTTAAACGAACAGGGAAATCTGCAGGCAACAGATGATCTGGCAGAGCTGATCCTCCGGGGAAAAGAGATTTATCAGGAGACAGACGGACTTTTTGACGATACTATTTATCCGGTGATGAAGCTATGGGGATTCCCTACAGGCAATTATCATGTGCCTACAGCTGCAGAAGTACAAAAAAAACTGGCACTGGTGGATGGAAATAAAGTAGAAATACAGACCCGGGACTCTGATGAAAAGGGTAGGGACAGCAAAGAAAAAACAAAGTTTGTAACGCTTGGAGCAGATCAGCAGATTGATTTTGGAGGAATTGCAAAAGGATATACAGGTCAGAAGCTGGCAGAGCTTTTTCAGGAATATGGCGTTTCTTCCGCATTGGTTTCTCTTGGAGGAAACATTCAGGCGATAGGGACGAAGCCAGACGGCAGCAGCTGGAAAGTGGGAATACGTGATCCAAAAGGCGGACAGCAGGATTATATTGGTGTTTTATTTGTGGAAAATCAGGCCGTAGTTACTTCTGGCGGTTATGAGCGGTATTTTGAAGAAGATGGGAAGACCTATATTCATATCATCAATCCCAGGACAGGATATCCGGCAGATGGAGATCTGCTGTCTGTGACAATCGTATCAAGGGATGGTACACTTGCAGATGGAATGTCCACGGCTCTTTATATCATGGGTTATGAGAAAGCTTGTCAATTCTGGCGGCAGCACAGGGAAGAATTCAATGTGATCCTGGTAACAGATGATGGGAAGATTCATATTTCAGAGAATCTTAAGGAAAATTTTCAGACAGAATGTGATCTGGAAATGATTGAATCCGGAAGTGAATAATTGCAGCTATAAAAGAGTTGTTGACAGCAGGTGAATTATTTCTGCAGAAATCAGTAATGAAAGGTATGAAAAATAAAAAGTTGAAATGAATGAGAAAAATGCAAGGGAGAGCAGCCTATGAATGAAAACAAAAGAGAGCGAAAATTTCTTAAAGGCTTTAAAAGTATTCAAAGCACTATATTTGTGGCTGTTTCTGCTCTGGTTCTCTGTGCGGTGCTTGCAGCGACTGCAGTATCAGTAAGATATACGAATTCTACAGTTTATGAGAACTCTGCCATTTATACCCAGACAATTATACATCAGCTGAATCAGAATGTTGATTCGTATATTACATATATGGATAATATTGCCTCAGTTATTGCAAAAAGCCAGGATGCGTATCAGCTATTGTACCAGCGCATCGGTGAGGATGAGGCTGTAAAAGAAGGACACAGGAAACGTCTCCTGGAACAATTTAGTACGATACTGAAAGGCCGTGATGACATCTGCAACATTGGAATCGTGCAAAAAGATGGAGTTATGCTTATAAACAGCGGATATCAGGCCACCAATCCGGATCTGGATCTTTCCACTCAGGAGTGGTACACCAATGCGGTAGATAACTACAATCAGTATTGTCTCAGTTCTTCCCATGTCCAGCATGTGATCAAGGGGCAGCGTCCGTGGGTGATTACTTTAAGCCGCGAAGTCCACAATTTCTATGGCACGGGAAACAGTGACGGTGTTGTATTTATTGATTTGAATTACAGCGCCATCAGTGAGCTCTGCGACCAGAACAGCATTGGGGATAAGGGATATGTATTTATTCTGGATCAGAATGGAAACATCGTTTATCATCCAAGCCAGCAGCAGCTGTATAATGAGCTTCAGACGGAGAACATTGATATTGTTATGAATGCCGACACAGATACGGTAGTAACAGGAGAGGGAGATGACGAAAAAATCTATACACTTGCCCGCTCTGAGATAACTGGCTGGACGATTGTTGGCTGCATGAATATGGCAGAGCTTTTAAAGAGCAGTAAAGAGGCCAATAACATATATGTAATGACGGCCATTGTACTGGTTGTGATCGCCATGCTTATTTCCAGCTTTATTGCCAGAAGCATAACTCTTCCGATTCAGAAGCTTCGTGATTCTATGGAAAGGGTTCAGGAAGGAGATTTCAAGGCAGCAGATGATCTGGTTATACCTTCCCAGAATGAAATTGGAAGTCTTACCACATCATTCAATGTGATGACCCATAAGATTGAAGATTTGATGGCACAGAATGTCCACGAACAGGAACTGAAGCGAAAGAGTGAACTGAAAGCTCTTCAGTCCCAGATCAATCCCCACTTTCTTTATAATACGCTGGATTCCATTATCTGGATGGCAGAAGGAAAGAAATATGAAGATGTAGTACTGATGACCGCTTCTTTGGCACGGCTTTTGCGGCAAAGTATCAGCAACGAAGATGAAACGGTCCTCATCGGCCAGGAAATCCAGTATGTAAAGAGTTATCTCACCATTCAGAAAATGCGCTATAAGGATAAACTGGAATTTGAGATCAATGTGGATCCATCTATTAACAGTGTGCATATAGTGAAACTTGTACTTCAGCCAATTGTGGAAAATGCAATTTATCATGGTCTTAAATATAAGGAATCAAAAGGGATGCTTACTGTTAACGGATACCAGAAAGATGGAAATGCAGTTATCGAAATAGCAGATGACGGTGTGGGAATGGATGAGGAGACCCTGAACCGGATTTTTGAGAAGCATAAAGTCAATTATCGTTCTAATGGTGTCGGTGTATACAACGTTCAAAGACGTCTCAGTATGTACTATGGAAAGGAATATGGTCTGAGCTATAAAAGTGAAAAAGGAAAAGGTACGACTGTTACAGTGGTAATTCCGATCGAGCAGGAGGAACATCATGAAAAAGCGTAAACAATGGCTTATGCTTGTATGCATAGCGCTGGCGGTGTGTCTGGTTTCCGGAGGAATGCTTTATATTCGTCAAAAAAATAATAACAAAAAGTGGTCATTAATTTACATACCGAAAACAGAGGATGGAACCAATGACTTCTGGACCTCCCTGATTTCCGGGACAAGAATGGCGGCGCAGGAATGCGGTGCAGAACTGGAAGTGCTGGCACCGGAGAGAGAACAGGATGTGGAGGTACAGAATAAACTTCTGGAAGAGGCCATTGAGAAAAATCCGGATGCAATATTATTTTCCCCTTCCAGCTTTGATGCTTCCGATGAATTATTGCAGAAGGCAAAAGATAAGGGAATCAAGATCACATTTATAGATTCCTATACAGAAAGCAATATTCAGGATATGACAGTTGCCACAGATAACCTGGAAGCAGGAAAGCAACTGGGGGAATATGCCAGAACTTTTTTAAATAAGGATTCTCAGATTGCAATTGTAAGCCATGTAAAAGGTGTTTCCACCGCAATCGAAAGAGAACAGGGCTTTCGGGAAGGTCTGGGGGATTATAATAAGAATGTTGTAGACGTAGTATATTGTAATTCCCAGTTTGATAAGGCTTCCCAGCTTACAGAAGAACTGATGGAGAAATATCCGAATCTTGAAATGATTGCAGGAATGAATGAATATTCCTCTGTAGGCGCAGCACGGGCGGTACAGAAGCATGATATGGAAGACCAAATCCAGGTAGTGGGGGTAGACAGCTCCCAGGAAGCAGTTCAGCTTATGGAAAAGGGTGTCTTCAAGGGAATTGTTGTGCAGAAAGCGTTTAAGATGGGCTATCTGGGTGTAACGGAGACTGTGCGTATGCTGCAGGGCAAACCTTACGATGAGAATGTAAATTCCGGCTGTCAGCTTGTAACTCCGGAGAATATGTATTCCAGCGAAATCGAAAAGCTGATCTTCCCATTTAATACCATAAAACAGACTTTGTAGCTGTTCTGTATCTTCACAGCTGCACGTTTTGCGGAAGAGTTACCCGATTTATGCTGTACCAGATCTTTTTAATATACTCTGTCAGATAAAATGAGACCTCAGGTTCGATCCTTTTGCGTTTCTTACGTATGAAAAGGATTGAATTTGAGGTTTTTTGATTTTACATGGTAAAGTGTTAGTGCATATTTCACATAAAAGGTTAAAAATTTATGACCATACCGTAAATATTTAACCTTTTTCTGGAAAATATTCTATTACAATTGTGCAGAATTCAAGGTATTATATAGAAAACGCAGAGAGTGCAAAAAGTTATTGCTCAGGAAGAGTGAGATAAACCTGGACAATAACAAAAAATCAAGGAGGGTGAAAAGTTGGAAAAGTTAAAACAAAATCCAATTGTGAAAAAGCTCGGCCTGAACAGAATCATGCTTGTCTGTATTCTTGTTCTTATGTTCGTAGTTTTCAAGGTAGTACTCGGAAGTAAATTCCCTGTTGGCGACAGTATCAAATCTACTTTGAACTATGTATACTTCCTGGGCTTTTTATCACTTGGAGTAACATTTGTAATTGCTACGGGAGGAATTGATTTCTCCATCGGACCGGTTATGTTCTGCTGTGCACTGGTTTCCGGTTACTGCATGACTTCTTATGGAGTTCCTTGTGCAGCTGCCATGGTTCTGTGTGTGCTCATCGGTCTTGCATTTGGTATATTTAATGGATGGCTGGTTTCTTATATGTCAGTTCCGCCATTTATCGTATCCATGGCTTCCATGAACATTGCAAAAGGTATTGCTTCTGTATTTACCAAGACACAGTCAGTCAGCTGGCCGCAGAGTTCTGATCCGGTAAACGGATGGTTCCGTAATATCACATCTTATAATGGATTCCCGGTTGGTCTTGTGATCTTCCTTGGAATGGCAGTGGTTTGCGGTATTGTTCTTTACAATACAAAGCCAGGACGTTATATCCTTTGTCTTGGATCTAACAGCGAGGCAGTTCGTCTTTCTGGTGTCAACACCAGAAAATGGAGAATGCTTGCATATGTGATCTGTGGATTCCTGGTAGGAATCGGAGCACTGTTCTTTGTAGCTACTTATACAACCGTTCAGCCAGGATATGGCGATCAGTATAACAACGAGGCAATTGCAGGCTGCGTAATGGGTGGTACATCCATGGTTGGTGGACTTGCTTCCATCGGCGGTACTGTAATCGGTGTATTTATCATCTCTCTTCTTCAGCAGGGAATCATGGCATTTGGTCTTGGTAAAGGACAGCAGATGATTATTACAGGTATCATTGTTATTGTAGCAGTTTACGCTGACGTTTCTGCAAGACGCAGAAAGAACTGATCATAAGGGAGGATTCGACAATGGGTGAAGTTATTTTAACTATGAAGGATATTGATAAGTCCTTTCCTGGAGTTCATGCCCTGGATCATGTTAATTTCGAAGTGAAACGCGGTGAAGTACATGCACTTATGGGAGAGAACGGAGCCGGAAAGTCCACACTGATGAAGGTGCTTACCGGTATTTACCAGAAGGATTCCGGAACAATTACATATAAAGGCAAAGAGACAGAATTTCACAATACCCGTGAAGCTCAGGATGCCGGAGTGGTGATCGTACATCAGGAATTAAATATGATCGGAGATCTTACTGTTGCACAGAATATCTTTATCGGACGTGAACCGAAGAAGGGAATCCGTGTAGATGATAAGAAGATGATCGAAGATTCCAGGAAATTATTTCAGGATCTGAATATTGAGATCGATCCGAGAGAAAAAATGAGTAATCTTACTGTTGGTAAGCAGCAGATGTGTGAGATTGCAAAGGCTATTTCCCACAAAGCTGAGGTGATCATTTTTGATGAGCCGTCAGCTGCTCTTACTGAGAAGGAGATTGCGGATTTATTTGAAATCATCAAAGACCTTCGTAAGAAGAATCTTGGTATTGTATACATCTCACACCGTATGGATGAGATCAAGGTCATCACAGACCGTGTAACTGTCATGCGAGATGGTGGCTATGTTGGAACCCTGATCACAGCAGACAGTACAAAAGAAGATATTATCAACATGATGGTTGGTCGTGTTATTTACGAAGATCCGAAGGATCATAGCATGGTTGCACCAGATGCCCCGGTTGTTTTGAAGGTAGAGCATCTGAATGCAGGCAAGATGGTTCAGGATGTAAGCTTCGAGCTTCGTAAAGGTGAAATCCTTGGCTTCTCAGGACTGATGGGAGCAGGACGTACCGAGACAGCCAGAGCACTGTTTGGGGCAGATCCGAAACAGAGCGGTAAGATTTCCATTATGGGTAAAGATGGACAGCTCCATGAAGTAACCATCAACAGCCCACAGGATGCTGTTAAATATGGTATCGGTTATCTGTCTGAGGACAGAAGAAGATATGGAGTTGTTGTTCAGAAATCTGTAACAGAGAACACAACTCTGGCTACCATGGAAGAATATTGCAACGGTTTATTCATCAACAAAGCCAAAGAGAAAAAAGTTACAGAGAGATATGTGAAAGAGCTTGCAACCAAGACTCCTTCTACAGACCAGCTGGTAGTGAATCTTTCCGGTGGTAACCAGCAGAAGGTAGTTATTGCAAAATGGCTTACCCGTGACAGTGAGATCCTGATCTTCGATGAGCCTACAAGAGGTATCGACGTTGGTGCGAAGAACGAGATCTACAAGTTAATGAGCAAGCTTGCAGCAGAAGGAAAATCTATTATTATGATTTCCTCTGAAATGACCGAGATTCTCCGAATGAGTGACCGAATCATCGTTATGTGTGAAGGTAAGGTAACAGGAAATATTGATATTTCTGAAGCTACACAGGAACACATCATGAATAAGGCGACACGGAATATCGATTAAGGAGGACGTCATGACTAAGAAGAAAAAAAGTATTTTAAGTGATCAGAGATTTATTGTTTTGCTGGTTATCATTGCACTGTCTGCTGTTTTCTCCTTTATGAGTAAGGAGTTCAGACAGTACACCACAATCCTGAGTATGCTGGATTTCTCATATTATGACCTTCTGATGGCAATCGGTGTTACATTCCCGCTTATCACAGGCGGTGTAGACCTGTCAATCGGAACTGGTATGGTATGTTACGCATTGATCGGCGGAACACTTGTAAGAAGCAACAATGTTCCAGTAGTAGTAGCAATGCTGCTCTGTGTAGTGCTTGGAATTGCAATCGGCGCATTGAACGGTGTTCTCATTGGTATCATGAACCTGCCGCCATTCCTTGCTACTCTTTGTACCTGTATGATTACCCGTGGTGCTGGTTCTCTTTGCAGTGCTACACCATGGCCAACACTGAATCAGCCAGGCGGATGGTTCCATTCCATCTTTAAACTGACAATCGGACAGGGAAGAAGCGCTTCCCGTTACCCGCTCGGTTTCCTTTGGATGATCCTTCTGGTAATCCTGATGGAGTTCGTTCTGAATCATACAAAATTCGGACGTTACACCATCGCAATCGGTTCCAACAAAGAAGCAGCAGCTCTTTCCGGAATCAATGTTAAGTTTTACCATGTAATGGTATACGTAGTTTGCGGTCTGTTTACCGGACTTGCAGCTATCGCATACGCAGCAGTAACTCCTACTGTACAGCCTGGTACTGGTGCCGGACTTGAGATGGACGCAATCGGTGGTGTATTCGTTGGTGGTGTTGCAGCTTCCGGTGGTTATGGATCTGTAGTAGGAACTCTGGTAGGTATTTTCGTAATCATGCTGTTAAAGACCGGTCTTCCATATGTCGGTCTGCAGGCAAACTGGCAGCAGATCATCACAGGTGTTGTATTGATCGTTGCAGTATTGATCGATATCCTGAAAGAGAAAAAAAGTGCACACTAATAACTGAAACATACAGGCTGGCTTACAGACAGTCAGCCTGAAGAAAAGCAGAATTCTGTTTATAAGCAGAACAGCTGGTAAACAGTAACAATTTCATAACGGATGTGAAGCGTCGGAGAGTGTAGCGACGTATCATCATAAAAAACTATATAATTTTTATTTCAAGGAGGAAGTAGTAAATGAAAGCAAAGAAAGTTATGGCATTAGTACTCTGTGCAGCAATGGTATCTGGTTTAGCAGCAACAACTGTTATGGCAGCTCCGGAAGATCAGTTTGAAGGACTTACAGCTAACGAAGCTTATGAATTCCCTATGATGGTTAAATCTTTCCAGGCTACATACTGGGAAGCAGCTATGAAAGGTATGGACAAAGCAGCTGAAGAATTAGGTGTTACCTATACAGCACAGGGACCAAACAGTGAGTCCGATATCGCTGACCAGGTTAACATGATCAATACAGCTATCGCAGCTAATCCTGTTGGATTAGGACTTGCAGCTTGCGATACATCTTCTGTTCAGGAAGCTCTTCAGACATGTGTTGACAAAGGAATCCCGGTTGTTACATTTGATACAGGTATCGCTGATGCTCCGGAAGGATCTGTAGTTTGCGAAGTCTGCACAGACAACAATCAGGCTGGTTCTGTAGCAGCTGAGAACATGTATCCGGCAATCAAAGACGTTATCGCTAATGCTGACGGACAGGTTATCATCGGTGAGGTTAACCAGGATGCTACAGGTCTTAACATCCAGCAGCGTGGTACAGGATTCATCAATAAGATGATCGAGCTGATTAAAGCTGATGGAAAAACAGTAGCAGTTAAAGGTAATGAGTTCTATGTAAACGCAGCAGAAGGTGCTGACGCTGAAGAAGCTGACGCAGACGTTGTTATCCAGGTTGCAGTTCCGGCACAGACAACTGTAGAGCTTTGCTCCACAGAGGCTCAGGCTATCCTTTCCCAGGAAAACTGTATCGCAATTTTCGGTTCCAACCAGGTTGCAGCAGAGGGTGTTCTTGCAGCTAACGCTAACCTGAACGTTCTTGGTTCTGACGCAGCTAACGGCGACGTTATCGGTGTTGGTTTCGACGCTGGTTCTATCATTAAAGCAGCTGTAACAGATGGCACATTCCTTGGTGCAGTTACACAGTCTCCTCTGATGATGGGATATTATGCAATCTACGCTCTGACAGCAGCTGCTAACGGAGCTGAGCTTGAGGATGTTCCTACAGCTGGTTACTGGTATGATTCTACAAACATCGACGCTGAAGACATCGCTCCAAACCTTTATGACTAATTAAAAAGTAAAGAGACGATACAACGTCCAATGTTTGCAGGTTTATAAACTGTGAATGAAACAGACCCCTGGGGCATTGCCCCGGGGGTTTTCTGGGTGAAAGAGGAATTATTGCAGCACGGAAAATATTGTCACTATCTTCCAGATACTTTATGTGAGAGGATTTTTGTGAATATAGTGGACAGAACATTCTGTTTGCAAATAAGGACACTTTTTTAGACAAACAAGGTTCTTATTTATTGATGAATATTATAGTACTATGATATCATCAATTAGAAAAGCCGCTGTATGAGGAATATCAGGATTGGTACGTTATTGTGTTACTGTTCACTGGTAACGTTCCGCGAGGCGTTTTTTGTGAACAAAGTTCACAGAAAACCCGAGAATTGCGGTGCGAAATCATGCGAATGCATGATTTCTGTGCATCGCGAAGCGCGTTACTGTGAACGGAGTGAACAGTAACGTTATTGTTTATGGAAAATGTTTGATGCGACATTTGTGTGTGACAATAAGACAGGAACCTTGATACATACAGCGTAATTTTACAATTGAGGAGGTTTCATAAAATGACAAAGTATTATTTAGCAGTAGATATCGGTGCTTCCAGCGGACGTCTGATCCTTGGACATCTTGAGAATGGAAAAATGGAGCTTGAGGAAGTTCATCGTTTTGAGAATGGAATGGTAAAGAAAGACGGCGAGCTTTGCTGGGAGTTTGACAGACTTTTCCAGGAAATTAAGAATGGTCTTAAGAAATGTAAAGAGATCGGCAAGATTCCGGTAAGCATGGGCGTTGATACCTGGGGCGTTGACTTTGTACTGATGGATAAGGACGACAAGGTTCTTGGAAATACGGTGGGATATCGTGATCACAGAAATGAAGGTATGGATGAGGAAGTATATAAGACGATTTCTCTTGAGGATCTTTATGCACGTACCGGTATTCAGAAAGCAATTTTCAACACGGTATATCAGCTGATGGCTGTGAAGACAAAACATCCGGAATATCTGGAACAGGCTGAAACTATGCTTCATGTACCGGATTATTTCCATTATCTTCTTACAGGCAAGAAAACCTGTGAGTATACAGAGGCAACAACAGGTCAGCTGGTAAATGCAGAAACAAAGGACTGGGATTACGAACTGATTGATAAACTTGGATATCCAAGAAAAATGTTCCAGAAGCTGATCATGCCTGGTACCAGTGTTGGACACTTTACAGAAGAGGTAAAAGCAGAAGTTGGGTTTGATGTGGAAGTTGTAGCACCGGCTACACATGATACCGGATCCGCAGTTCTTGCAGTTCCTGCAAACGACGACGATTTTATTTATATCAGCTCAGGAACATGGTCATTGATGGGAATTGAAAGAGAAAAAGCTGACTGCTCCAAGAAGAGTTGCGAGATGAACTTTACAAATGAGGGCGGCTATGCAGGAAGATTCCGTTATCTGAAGAATATCATGGGACTTTGGATGATCCAGTCTGTTCGTCATGAATATGATGATAAATATGGATTTGCAGAAATCTGTCAGATGGCAGAGGAAGCGAAAGATTTCCCATCCAGAGTAGATGCAAATGATGAGTGCTTCCTTTCTCCGGAAAGCATGATCGAAGAGGTTAAAGATTACTGCAGAAGAACCGGACAGAAGGTTCCGGAAACTTTAGGAGAAATTGCTACTGTTATTTATACCAGTCTTGCTGAGTGCTATGCAAAGACAGCAAAGGAACTGGAAGAGATGACAGGAAGAACCTTCAGTCGTATCCATGTAGTTGGCGGCGGTTCCAATGCAGGCTATCTTAATGAGCTGACTGCGAGAGCAACAGGCAAAGAGGTTCATGCAGGTCCTGGAGAGGCAACTGCAATCGGTAATATTACAGCTCAGATGTTAAAAGCAGAAGAGTTTAAATCAATCGAAGAGGCTCGTACTACCATTCATGAGTCCTTTGGAATTAAGGTATATCAGGCTTAATGAGAAGTTAAAACAGCCGGGATATACGATCATTTGTATAATGGCAATTGTGGTTATGAGCTGTGGCATATGGGCAAACAGATTGTTTCTGAACCTATGAGCAATAAGCGTTATGTTCGCAGCCTGAATCACAGATGCATAATATATCAAATTAAACAGGAGGTACTACTATGTTAGTAAACACAAAAGCAAAAGTTGGTGTATTTTCTATTGCTTTAGGCGCATATCTGCCTCAGTTCCCTTCACTGGTACCAGAGTTTGAGGCTCAGTACGAGGCATTTAAGAAAACAATTCCGGATACCGTAGAAATCATCGATGGAGGAATGGTAACAACAAAAGAACAGTCTATGGCTGCTGGGGATAAATTCCGTGCAGCAGACGTTGATCTCGTTTTCCTTCAGATGTTAACCTACGCTACATCTTACAACATGCTTCCTGCAATCCGTGACCTGAATGTTCCGGTTGTTCTGGTAAATGTTCAGAAGCTGAAAGCTCTGGATTACGATCACACAGACATTGCTACATGGCTCGGCGAAGGATATGCCTGCGGTGCTGTTGGAGAAGCTGTTGCTGACCTTGAGAGAGCTGGAAAGAGACATGCTGTTATCACTGGTGTTGTAGAAGGCGGAGATCCAGGCGTTCAGGCTGAGATTGAAGACTGGTGTAAAGCAGCTCAGGTAAGAAGAAGATTCCGTGACACAAATATTGCCCAGATTGGAAGACCTTACCCAGGTATGATGGACCTTTACATTGATGAGACCAACCTGTACAACAGAATGTTCCTTTATACCAAACAGTTTGACTGGGAAAAAATGTGGGCAATTGCGGATGATATCACAGATGAGGATGCAATTCGTGCAAAAGCTCAGGATATTCTGGACACCTTTGATATTGAGGGCGGCGGAACAATTGAGAAAGTATGGGATATGGCAAAATATGTTGTAGCATTTGAGAAATGGGTAAAGGACGAGCATCTTGGAATGATCGCTTCCCATTATGACGGATTTGCACAGGGCAAGGCTGGTGTCCTTGACAGTATGCTGATTCCGGCATTCTCTATGCTGATCAAACAGGGTACTGCATGTGCTGTTGAGGGTGATATGAAGGTTGCCATGGCAATGAGTATTCTGAAGACAATTTCCGGCACAGGCCAGCTTTCCGAGATGTATTCCATTGACTTCAATGATGACATCTGCATTATCGGTCATTCCGGAAGTGGTGATGCCGATATTTCTGATAAGAAACCTACCATGAAGATCGTACCAGTGTTCCATGGCAAAACAGGCGGCGGATATCTGACACAGTTCTATCCATACACAGGTCCGGTTACCTATCTTGCAATCACACAGGATGGAGACGGACGATTCAAATTCGTTGTTGCTGAGGGAATCAATGAGGAAGGACCAATCCTTTCCTTTGGCGATACGAACATGAGAACTCGTTTTACATGTGGTGCAAGAGAGTTTGTAAACCGCTGGAGTGAAGCTGGCCCGACACATCATATGGCAGCTGCAACAGGCAGACATATTGATACCATCCTGAAGGTTGCAAAGATCTTCAATGTACCGGTTGATATTGTAACAAGATAATTTTCAAAGCTGTGCAAATAATAGCAAGAATAAGACCATCTATATGGTTTGTACACATATTCATATTCAGTAAAAGAGAGAGTCGTCAGACTCTCTCTTTTGCTGTAGATGATAAGATTAAACTGCTATTTGTTTTCTACATCCTTCTTTGCCGGAATTCGGATTTGCACTTCAGTTCCTTTTCCTACATCGCTGGAATAAGTCAATCCATAATCTGCGCCATAAAGCACTTGAAGCCGTCTGTGAGTATTATAGATCGCAATATTAGTTCCACCTGAAATACTGGTTCCTTCCCCGGAAAGAATCACGGGCAGTTTATCCGGCGCGATTCCAACTCCGTCATCAGAAATCAGAAGTACAATATCCCCATCCTCCATCCATCCGGTAAGTACAATAGTTCCAGACTTGGAAGTTTTTTCCAGAATGCCGTGAAGTATGGAATTTTCTATAACAGGCTGCAGGGTCAGCTTTGGAATCTGGTATTCCATCAGTTCATCCGGAATATCGGAAATGAAGAAAATGCTGTCATGATAGCGCATATTCTGCAGGTGAACATAGATGGAAACATGTTCTTCTTCCTTGGCGATAGTACTGATTCCCTTTTTGCGACTAAGTGTCAGCTTGTAGAATCTGGAAAGACTTTGCACTGCGTTACAGACCTCAGAGGTACGTCCCTGCTGGGCCATCCAGTTGATCATATCCATGGTATTATAAAGAAAATGGGGATTGATCTGAGCCTGCAGGGAATTAAACTCGGCAATTCGCAGATCCTCAGCAGCCTGGGCCTGTTTTTCCATAAGCTGGTTCATTTTGCGTGTCATATAGTTGTATGTATCAATAAGGTCACCAATTTCATCGTGCGCACTTGGGCTGTCCATAGGGACCGGAGGACCGTGACGGACTGTTCTCATCTGACTGATAACGGAGGAAATTCGCCCTGTAATGGATTTGGACAAGGTACTTGCAAGCAAAAAGGCAAGCACCAGTACCGCAATATAAATGGATAAAAACTGCAAAACCAGGATATTACTCTGATTGATCAGGGGCTGGGAGGGAAGTACCGTCACCATAAACCAGCCTGGCTGTTTGATCCGGTAGAAACCAACGTAAACGGTTTTCCCTAGAATATCCTGCTCCACGAAACTGTTGGAGGACATGTAGGACTCCATGATCTTGTCGTAATCCAGCCAGTAAATTCCGGCGAGAGAATCACTGGAAGCAGAAACCAGGTTGTTACGCTCATTCATAATATAAGATACACTGCCGTCCAGAGTAAGATTCTCAGACAGGATTTGCTGAAAATCATGACCGGAATAATAGACCGCCATGTAAGCATCATAAGTTCCGTTGTTATAGATCACAGAAGCATGGGTGATATATGCCTGATCTCCATATGCCTTTTGTTCCTTTGTACCAAGATAGAAGGAGGGACAAAAAAGCTGGGAAACGCGGCTTCCGCGGAAAATACCATACCAGTAGGTTCCACGGACCTGATCAAGAGATAGAAAAGTATCTTTCAGGTCTTCTTTATTTAAAAGTGCATTTATGTCTGAAGGAGAGTCTTTTGGTACCTCCATATAAATTTTGACATTGGTAACAGGTGTACCAGTGATCAGCTGATCTACCTTTTGGGAAAAAGATGCCGCATCCGGGGAAACTGCCAGATCCGTGAAGGAGTCGGTTATGGCATTTTTAAAAAGTGTCTGGTAAAAATCAAGGGAAGAAATTTCTTCACTTACATCCAGGACTTTCTGAATGGATTCTTCTATCAACGGCGCCGTTTCTGCAGACCGGTCCTGTTCCTGGCGGATCGTATAGGAAACTACCATGTCGTAGGCTCTTCCATAAAAAAAGAAGATAATGGCGATCGCAGGAATTGACACGATCAAAAGAAGTACCAGGGTAAACTTGGACTGCAGGTTCAGATCCTGGTACCATTGCTTAAGCTTATGCAAATTATTTCACACTCCTCAAAAATATATAGGTGTTTTGAAATATATAAAATTTTTTATGTGTTGCAGAAAACTAACTCATTTTCTCTCGATATTCAGAAGGAGAAAAACCTGTATACTTCTTAAAACTTTTACCGAAATAATTCCCGTCACTGTATCCCACCCGCGAGGAAATATCTGTAATTTTATACCTGGGGTCAGACAGCAGCTGCTTGGCCTTTTCCATTCTGTATTCTGTGAGGTACTGATTTAAAGTCTGACCGGTCTCATTTTTGAAGAAGGTACATACATAAGAGGTTGATAAAAATACATGATCACTGATATCTTTCACAGATAAGGTCTCGTTCATATATTTCTGCCCTATGTAATCCTTGATCAGAAAAATAGTAGAATTTTCTTCTTCTGTGCTGACTGCTGTCTGGAAAAAAATCTCTGTCTTTTTCACCAGCTTCTGGTGCATCTCATTATAGGAAAAAATCTTTTCCAATGTGTCTATTAAATTTTCCTGGGTATCTGATAAGGTTAGCTTCAGCTGACGCGCAGCATTGTCCAAAGCACGGAATAATTTGTAATAGAGATCCTTGGCCTGATTAGGCAGAATATTCTGATTCTGGTTATAATACAGAAACAGATTATCAAGGAAAGCTTTTGCTTTTTCCTTATTTTTTTCAGTGAGAAGAGTGAGAAATTCATTCTCCGGACTGGCAGAAAGCTCTGCGGCTGTTTCGGAAACAGGTGCCTGATAAAAAGGAGACAGAAAGGTACCTGTGGGGAAAAAGAAGCTGCTCTGCAGGGAAATAACAGCAGAAGTATAGGACTGATAAGCTCTGGAAATACCTGTAACAGTGTCTCCGGCTGCGATGCAGAATCTGGTGCAGCGGGAATACAGATTACAGAAAAATTCTTCAATACTTTTTCGAACGGCAGCTCCGGGAGTGGAACCAAACAAAAAGTAAACCATATACTGCACACGCTTTTCTGCAAAAATACAATCTATATGGAAGGTTTTTAAAAATTCCCGGACTGACAGAAACATGGCGTTTGCCTCTGAAAGAGGAAGCTCCTCCTCTGTATCGGTTTTAAGCACAATTGCAGTAAAAGGAGTGGTATTGCTGATAGACAGAGACAGCTCCGCTATGAGCTGATCAATACTTTCCTTCGCATGTGCGAAAGGCTGGGTGAGAAGAAGTGCCAGGCGGGAAGCGCTTTCCATGGAATGGATGGACGCATTTTGCCGGGTGCGTTTTTTCTCCAGGCAAAGATCACGGGCTTCCATAATGGCATCCCGGATTTCCACTGGGTTCAGAGGTTTCTCTATATAATTGACGGCTTTTAGCTTGATGGCAGCCTTTAGATATTCCTTATCCGAATATCCGCTCATAAAAACAGGAACAATATCAGGAAGAATTTCTTCCAGCTGTTCCAGCATTGCGATTCCATCCAGACGGGGCATACGCACATCGCATAGTACAATGTCCGGTCTGTGTACCCTGGCCATTTCAATTCCGTTTATTCCATCATCTGCCTGAAGCACTTCCTGGATTCCGATGGATTGCCAGTCAATGGAAGAAATCACACCGGTACGGGTGAGCTCTTCATCGTCTACGATCAGTAATTTCATAATGAATCTCCGTTATATCCCTCCGGAAATCACCGGAGCTCCTGATTAGTGAAATGACAGTAACTGCGAAAGAAATGAACAGTTATCTGTAAGGTTATAAAAACGTATTAATAAAAAATGCCACACCCATCATACCACAATTATATCCAAAATACGAGACTAAAAGTACCTTGCTTTGTGGAATATTTTTAAGATCAGTGGAAAATTTTACCCATTAAGTGGAAAATATTTTACCCTGTTTCAAAATATTTTCCCATTTTCAAACAAAGTGCACAGGTGGTAGAATAATAACAGATCAAGAAAGGGAGGAGAAAAAGCCGTGTCTGAATATGTTCTTGAATTAAAAGGCATTACGAAAATTTTCCCCGGCGTTAAAGCACTGAACAATGTACAGTTCCAGTTAAAGCCTGGCGAAGTTCACGCACTGATGGGCGAAAACGGTGCAGGTAAATCTACCTTCATTAAAGTAATTACCGGTGTACATAAAGCAGAAGAAGGCGAAATGTACCTGTTTGGAGAAAAAGTGGATTTCAAAGGTCCGAAGGATGCACAGGAAGCAGGAATTGCAGCTGTTTATCAGCACCCCACATCCTATCCACATTTAACAGTAGCTGAAAATATTTTTATGGGACATGAGATCAAGAAGAATCACATAATCCAGTGGAAAGCTATGAATGAGGAGGCAAATAAGCTTCTGAAGCAGCTGAATGCAGATTTCGATTCCACAGCAGAAATGGGAACCTTAAGTGTGGCCCAGCAGCAGATGGTTGAGATCGCAAAGGCATTGTCTACAAATGCAAAGATCGTGATCCTGGATGAGCCTACCGCTTCTCTTACAAAGAGAGAATCCGAGGAACTTTACAGAATCGTAGATCAGTTAAAGGAAAAAGGAGTTTCTATTATCTTCATTTCCCATCGTTTTGAGGATATGTACCGTTTGGCAAGCAGAGTTACCGTATTCCGTGACTCTCAGTACATTGGTACCTACGATGTAGATGGAATCACCAATGCAGACCTGATCAAAGCCATGGTTGGCCGTGAGATCAAGGATCTGTTCCCGAAACCGGAGGTTAAGATCGGTGATGAAATGCTTCGTATCGAGCACTTATCCCGCACCGGATATTTCAAAGATGTTTCCTTCAATGTACACGCTGGCGAGATCGTAGGTCTTACAGGTCTGGTTGGTGCAGGTCGTACAGAGGTTGTAGAGAGCGTCTGTGGAATCACAACTCCAGATGAAGGAAAGGTTTATCTGGAAGGAAAAGAAGTACATATCAAACAGCCGTCTGACGCAATGAAGGAAGGAATTATCCTTCTTCCGGAGGATCGTCAGAAGGAAGGTCTGATCATGAGCTGGGGACTTGGAAGAAATGTAACACTTCCAACTATCAGCAAATATGCAAAAAAAGGCTTCAATGACGAGAAGACAGAAAGAGATCTTTCCAAGAGACTTCTGGAAGAGGTTGATACCAAAGCCGTTGATATTTTCCAGCCTGCAAGCTCTCTGTCAGGTGGTAACCAGCAGAAGGTTGTAGTTGCCAAGGCGCTTAGCCAGGAGATGAAGGTGGTCATCATGGATGAGCCTACAAAAGGTGTTGACGTTGGTGCCAAAGCTGAGATTTATGCGATTATGGGTGATCTTGCAAAGAAAGGTTATGCAATTATCCTGATTTCCTCAGAAATGCCGGAAATCCTTGGAATGTCTGACAGAATCGTTGTAATGTGCAACGGACGTAAGACAGGAGAGCTTGGAAGAGGAGAGGCAACCCAGGAGATGATCCTTGAGCTGGCTATGGAGAAAGGTACAACAGGAAAGGGGGCAGCTAAATAATGGAAAAGAAATCTTTCATGAAAAAGCTGACAGGTTCCCGTGAAGCACTGCTTGCAGTGATCCTGGTTCTGCTTTTCGTAGTAATCACAATCATCAGCCCGTCATTCCTTACATTCAAGTCTCTGACGGATATGCTGAAAAACAATGCGGTAACAATGGTAATGTCACTTGGTATGCTGTGTGTTATGCTGGTAGGCGGAATTGATATTTCCATCATGTCTACTCTGGCACTGACTGGTATGTCAATCGGTATGCTTCTGAAATACGAGCACATTTCCAGTACTTTCCTGGCATTTGTGATCGCACTGGCAATCGGAATCGCATGTGGTTTCCTGGTAGGTCTTGTGATCTCCAGAGCAGATGTTCCTCCGATCATCGCAACAATGGGCTTCATGTACATTTACCGTGCTATGGGATATCTTGTTTCCCACAACGGTGAGTGGGCAAGTGCAGCAGCCCTTGGCAAATTTAAAGATTTTGCAACAACAAAATTCCTGGGAATGAGCCTTGTAATCTGGGTGATCATCCTTTGCTATGTGATCTTCTTCGTATTTATGAAATGGACTACCATCGGAAGAAGAATCTATGCAGTAGGAAGTAACCCAAGTGCAGCTGAGGTTTCCGGTATCAATGTAAAAAATATTAAACTTCTTGTTTATACCATTATGGGTCTTCTTGCAGGTCTTGGCGGAGCTCTTCAGGTTTCCATTTACGCTTCTGCAATGCCTGATATGCAGCAGGGCGGTGAGATGGATGTTATCGCAGCCTGCGTTATCGGTGGTGTAAGCATGAGTGGTGGACGTGGTACAGTACTTGGTGCTCTTCTTGGATCCCTGATCCTTGCAACTATTGCAAAGGCACTTCCGCTGATTCCATTCTTCGATCAGCTGTGGCTGAATACCATCAAGGGTGTTATCATTCTTGTAGTCGTTGTTGTAAACATTGTTTTACAGCGTACAGCTGACAAAAATGCATTAAAGGGAAGGGAGATGTAATCATGGCTGGAAAATCTGGAAGAAGTATTAACAACGTGCCGAAAAGCCCTGTGAAACAGATGATCTTCAGCTGGGAAGGCATTCTGGTACTCCTGTTTATTGCAGTAAATATTTTCTGTGCAAACTTTTCTGAGTTCTATAATCTGAAGAGTCTGCTCCGTCAGATGCCTGTTTACCTGGCAGAAATCTTCTTGATGCTGCCGATGGCATACATTCTGGTACTTGGCGAGATCGATATTTCCGTTGGATCTATCGTGTGTCTCTCCGCAACAATGGCTTGTATCGTGGCAAACACAGGAGCCCCGTTTATCGTGGTAATCCTTGCCACACTTCTGGTTGGATCCCTTTGCGGCGCTGTAAACGCATTTGTTCTTACCAGATTTGAAGAACTACCTCCAATGATCGTAACACTTGCAACCCAGATTATTTTCAGAGGTATTGCAGAAATCGTTCTTGGAAGCGGCGGAAGTATTTCCGTAACAAACACAGAAGGCTTTGCAGCACTTGGCGGAAAAGTAGGACGTGTTCCTTACATTCTTTTCTTGGTTCTGATCCTTGGAATCATCGCAGCTGTTATCCTTGGAAAATGTACCTTCGGACGCAGAGTATATGCAATCGGTACCAACCGTCTTGCAGCTTATTACTCCGGAATCCATGTACAGAAGATCCGTTTCGTGATCTACACCCTGATGGGAACCATCTCCGGACTGTGTGCACTGTTTCTGATGTCTTCCTCATTCGGTGCAAATACCACAACCGGTAACGGATTTGAGATGGATGCCATCGCAATGGCAGTATTCGGAGGAATCTCCTCCACAGGTGGTAAAGGTAATATCGCCGGCGGTCTGATTTCCGCATTTATCATCGTCTGCCTTCGTGTTGGTCTTGGACAGAGAAACATTCATCCGCAGGTTATCTTGCTGATCATCGGTGTGCTTCTGATCGGTGCAGTTGCACTTCCAAACATTATTAAAGAAGTTCAGAAAAAAGCAAAAACAGCGAAATAAAAAATCCTTAACTAACTCATATGTAACCTTATAAAGCTTGTAAACTGCCTTGCAGAAGGCAGGGCAGTTACAAATACAAAAACTATATTATTCCATGGGAGGAAAAAAACATGAACAAAAAAATCGTAAGCGCACTTCTTTGTGGTGCAATGATCCTTGGATCCGCAGTTCCGGCTATGGCAGGTTCCGCTGACGGAAAGAAAATCGCACTGGTTGGTAAATCCGCTGGTAACGCATTCTTCGAAATCGCTGCAAAATCTTTCGTAGAGACAGCTGAAGCAGAGGGTGCTACTGTTGATACTGTTTACCCAGAGGCAGCTACAGCAGATGCTCAGATCAAAGTTCTTGACAACCTGATTTCCCAGGACTATGACGCAATCTGTATCTCCGCAAACGACGTAAACGCTCTTCAGGCTAAATTACAGGAAGCTATGGATGAGGGAATCAAAATTTCCTGCTTCGACTCCGCTACAAACCCAGACAGCCGTCAGATCTTCATCAACCAGGCTGGTACTGTTGCTGTAGGACAGGCTCTTCTTGATGCTTGCCTTGATATCGCAGGTGGAGAGGGACAGTTCGCAATTCTTTCCGCTACTTCTCAGGCTGCAAACCAGAACGCATGGATCGACGCTATGAAGAAGATCATGGAAGAGGATGACAAATATTCCAAGCTTGAGCTTGTAGAAGTTGCATACGGCGATGACGAGCCACAGAAATCCACAGACCAGACAGCAGCTCTTCTTGAGAAATATCCGGATCTGAAAGTTATCTGCGCACCTACAACAGTTGGTATCGCTGCAGCTGCTAAATACCTTCAGGACAATGGATCTGCTTGCAAACTGACAGGTCTTGGACTTCCATCTGAGATGCTTGAGTACACAGGTGCTGATGATGAGCATTCCTGCCCATACTTCTATCTGTGGGATATGCAGGGCCTTGGAAAACTTTCCGCTCTGACAACAATCGCTCTGATCAATGATGAAATCACAGGTGCTGTTGATGAAACCTTCACAGCTGGTGACCTTGGCGACTACACAATCACAGCAGCTGATGACGGTGGTACAGAAGTAGTTCTTGGTGCTCCACTTGAGTTCAACCCAGACAACATCGAAGAGATGGCTAAACTGTACTAATCAGACCGTTTAAGATTAGATGTTAATAAAGAAAAGGCCCTGCCGAGTGCAGGGCCTTTTCGCGTCCTGGATTTTCAGATACGCTCTAAAGTGTGTCTGAAAAATTATTCCCGCAATCTGCACGCACACTTTGCGGTACATTTTGCCCGAATTCGGTTGCCGTAGCCCGCTGCGGCGCCTTCATCCAGACAAGGAAGCAGATCTTGATTTGGCTTATTTGTGTGAATACATCTCCGTATGTTCTTTCATAAGCTCATCATGCAGCTTCAAAGAATCCCAGTGAACCGTAACCGGTGTAAGCATAGCTTTTAAGTTCACTGGCAGCAGGCCATTTTCCTTAAAGAAAGCCAGAAATTCATCCAGCTGCTCACTGGAAAAATCCTTCAGCACCATCATTTCTTCCTGAAAATTTTTTCCAAGATTAAATACCGGATTCTTAGAAAACCCAGGAATCTCGAAGAGAAATCCGAGACTTTCCAGGTACTCTGGTTGCTGTACCATGCGGACAGAGATTCTGTGTCGGTTCAAATATCTACGGATCTGGTGAAGACGATCCTCATCTTTAAAATTATATAATAAAATCTGGGTTTGTGACATAAGTATCCTCCTTTTTGCGTTTATCTAAAAAGAGAATAACAGAAAAATTTCCTTTTTACAAGGAAAGTGTGGTATGATAAAAAAAACTATATTTTTAATTTTGTTATAGGAGACTACATGGCGAAAAAACGAAAAATGAAAATGGAATTCCGCTATTACCAGATGCAGGATGGAATCCCCATTCTGGCACTTCTTGGTGAAAAGTGGGTGCAGAATTATGGAAGGGATGTGGATTACCTTCACTTTCATAACTATCTGGAGATCGGTTTCTGCTACAGTGGCGAAGGAGAGCTGGTGTTAGGAGAAGAGCCTGTACGCTTTGCAGGGCGGGAATTTACCATTATTCCACCGAACTTTCCCCATACGACCACCAGCGATGTGGGAAATATCAGCAAATGGGAATATTTGTTTATTGATGCGGAAGGTTTTTTGCAGGTGGCTGCAGGAACGCCCCTCAGGGCAGAAAAAATGATCCAGCGTATTTATTCAAAAGCACTTTGCCTGAAAGAATCAGAATATAAAAGCCTTTCAAACAAAATAATCAAGATACTGGAAATTATGCGCGCCAGTGATGAGTTTTATCTGGAAGAGGCCAAAGGAGTATTATTGGCATTACTTGCGGAAGTGGCAAGAATGAACCGTTCCTCTGAGGAAGAAAATATTGAGGAAAAAGGAAAAATCACCAATATGATTTCCAGGTCTATTGACTATATTTCCCAATGTTATATGGAGGATATCCGAATTGGTGATCTGGCAAAAGCCTGTCATATCAGTGAGACTCATTTTCGCAGGGTGTTTACCTCCTATATGCATATGAGTCCTCTGGAATATATTAACAAGGTAAGAATTCAGACAGCCTGTGAGATTCTGAAAAAGACGGATGAGTCTATCGCAGATATTGCCTACAAATGTGGCTTTACAACAAATTCCACATTTAACCGGAACTTCCGCCAGCTGATGGGAATGTCGCCGGCAGAGTGGCGGAAACGCCCGGAAAATTACGAGCAGCAGCTCTTGAAATTTGATATTCATTCAGAGGAGGGATGGTAGAATGTACGATTACAAAATAGTAGAACAGGTGACCAGAAAGAAAAAGAGGCTTTCCGGAGTATTAAAAAAGACCATGGTATTTTTTGCCGTAGTGTTTGTTGTTATGGGAATTACCATATCTCAGGCCTTTATGCTGGCTGGTTTTTGCCTGGCAGGTCTTTATTTTATTTACGGGACCTTTTGCCAGCGGGATTATGAATACATAATGGAAAATGAACAGCTTACCATAGATGTGATTTATGGAAACAAGTACCGTAAGACAGCCCATGAGCTGGATCTCCGGCAGCTGGAGGTGGTAGCCCCTCACTGGCATAGCTCAGTGGCAAAGTACAAAAAGAACGGTGGAACAGAGCACTTAAAGAAGTATGATTATACTTCCTATGAAGAAGATACTCCCTATTACACAATGATCATTAAGGAAGACGGACGTAAGATCAAATTACTTCTGGATCTTACAGAAGAGATGCTCCATACCCTGAAAACCAGGTATCCACAGAAAGTCTTTTTTGCATAGAAACAAAAGAAAAGAATGTGAATAGTTCACAAAATATACATATAAAGTTTGTGAAAAAGTACAGAAAAACAAATGAAATATGTGTGCTTTAGTGAAAAAAAACCATATACTTCGTAAGCATGACGAAAAAATTGAAAAAATGAACGAAACATGAAAAAGAAAAAAACAAGCATAATGGTCGAAAATGCACATTATATGGGCGGTATTGCATACATCACCCTATATGCGGATGGTATAATACATTCATAAGAAATACAGAGAAACAATTTTAAGGGAGGATATTTCTATGAAGAAAAAAGTACTTACCGTATTACTTACAGGTGCAATGGTAGCTTCCATGGCAGCAGGAGCAACAGTTGTATCTGCAGAGGACAACGACAACACATTAACCGTATGGGCATGGGACCAGAACTTCAATATCAAGTCCATGCAGATCGCAGCTGATCAGTATGCAGCTGATCATGAAGGCTTTTCAGTAGATATCATCGAGACATCTTCTGATGACTGCCAGACCAAGCTTACTACAGCAGCTAACGCTGGTGACTACAGCACACTTCCGGATATCGTTCTCATGCAGGATAACAGCTATCAGAAATTCCTGAAAGCTTATCCAGATGCTTTCACAGACCTGAAAGATATGAATGTTAACTGGGATGATTTCGGAGCTCTGAAACAGTCCTATTCTATGGTAGATGATACACATTACGGTGTTCCGTTTGATAACGGTGCTGTTATCGCCTGCTACCGTACCGATATCCTTGAAGAAGCAGGATATACACTGGATGACCTTACAGATATCACATGGTCCAAATTCGAAGAGATTGGTAAAGATATTCACGAGAAGACCGGCAAATACCTTCTTACAAGCGAAGCAACAGGCGGCGATACCCTTATGATGATGATCCAGTCCTGTGGTGCGAACTTCGTTAACGAAGACGGCGAAGCTTATATCGTTGGCAATGAGACAGCTGAGAAATGTATCGACCTTTACACAGAGCTGGTTCAGAACGACGTTGTGAAACTTGTAAACAACTGGGATGAGTACATTGCAACCATCACAAGCGGTGAGGCTGCTGGTATTGTAAATGGTAACTGGATCACAGCTACTCTGATGTCCACAGAAGATCAGAAAGGCTTATGGGGAATCACCACAATGCCTAAGGTTGACGGTGTTGACACAGCTACAAACTATGCAAACAACGGTGGATCTTCCTGGTATATTACCTCTAACTGCAAGAATGTAGAGCTTGCTGAGGACTTCCTTGCAAGCACATTTGGCTCCAGCACAGACTTCTATGATGCAATCCTTTCTGAGACAGGTGCTATTTCCTGCTATCTGCCAGCTGGTGAGTCTGATGTTTACAACGAGCCAAACGAGTTCTTTGGCGGACAGCCGATTTTCTCAACAATCGTAGAGTACTCTTCTCATATTCCGGAGTTCACAAAGACTCCATATCACTATGAGGCAAGAGAGTGCGTAAACACAGCTGTTGTTAATATCGTAAACGGAACAGCTAAGGAAGACGCTCTTCAGGAAGCACAGGATACACTGGCATTCAAGATGACTGAGTAATCCTTTCCGGGACAAGTAATTGAAATTAAATAGGAATTAATTATTAGGAGGCGGGGGACTGCTAAGTAGTCCTCCGTTTTCTGTTCAAAGAAAATGCCTGTTACTCCATACAGGCGCCTATCTAACAGTTGTACGGCTGAGCAAAAGGAAGTTACATAAAAATATTTTGCTCACTGGTACAGCTGTTAGATGGAAAAGTTGCAGTATATATAGGCTTGAAAGGAGGAGTTCCTGTGAATTCCAAGAAAAAAGGTATGACACTGGCTACGAAGCAGAAAGCTGCCGGATGGATATTCCTGGCACCAGCTTCTATCATGATCGCCATCATGAGCTTTTATCCAATGATTCGGGCATTTATCATTTCCCTGCAGACAGGTGCCGGCGCAAATATGCGTTTTGCAGATCCAATCTTCAGTAACTACAAACGTATCCTTGCAGATAAAGTGTTCCAGCAGTCCATTGGCAACACATTCCTGTATCTGATCATTCAGGTTCCGATCATGCTGATTCTTGCGATTCTGCTTGCACAGCTTCTGAACAACAAAGACCTGAAGTTCAAAGGCTTTTTCCGTACATGTGTATTTCTTCCATGTGCAACTTCCCTGGTTTCCTATTCCTTGATCTTCCGTTCCATGTTTGCAACAGACGGTCTGGTCAACAGTGTTCTGATGAAACTGGGAATTCTCTCCACAGGATATAATTTCCTTGGAAACTCCACCAGTGCGAAGATTGTTATTATCATCGCCCTGATCTGGAGATGGACCGGATACAATATGGTATTCTATCTGGCAGGACTTCAGAACATCGAATATTCTGTTTATGAGGCAGCGAAGATCGATGGTGCAA
>NZ_JBDGDM010000013.1:0-89057 GCF_040908885.1 Ruminococcus sp. RTP21358st1_G6_RTP21358_211008 | reverse complement strand
GAAGTCCGTGAGCCATGCGTCAAGAAAAGCCGCTATTGTTTATACCGTACCCGTACCGTAAACCGACACAGGTGGATGAGGAGAGAATCCTAAGGCCGGCGGAAGAAGCATTGTCAAGGAACTCGGCAAAATGACCCCGTAACTTCGGGAGAAGGGGTGCCACTGAGAAGTGGCCGCAGAGAATAGGCTCAAGCAACTGTTTAGCAAAAACACAGGTCTATGCGAAACCGAAAGGTGAGGTATATGGGCTGACGCCTGCCCGGTGCTGGAAGGTTAAGAGGAGAGGTTAGCGGAAACGCGAAGCTTTGAATTTAAGCCCCAGTAAACGGCGGCCGTAACTATAACGGTCCTAAGGTAGCGAAATTCCTTGTCGGGTAAGTTCCGACCCGCACGAAAGGCGTAATGATTTGAGCGCTGTCTCGACAATGCATCCGGTGAAATTGAAGTACCAGTGAAGATGCTGGTTACCTGCGCCAGGACGGAAAGACCCCATGGAGCTTTACTCCAGTTTGGTACTGGGGTCCGGTATTGCATGTACAGGATAGGTGGGAGGCTAGGAAGCAGTAACGCCAGTTGCTGCGGAGCCGCTGTTGGGATACCACCCTTGCAGTACTGGGCTTCTAACCAGCCGCCGTGAACCGGCGGTGGGACAATGCCAGACGGGGAGTTTGACTGGGGCGGTCGCCTCCGAAAGGGTATCGGAGGCGCCCAAAGGTTCCCTCAGAATGGACGGAAACCATTCGAAGAGTGCAAAGGCAGAAGGGAGCTTGACTGCGACACCGACGGGTGGAGCAGGTACGAAAGTAGGGCTTAGTGATCCGGTGGTATTAAGTGGGAATGCCATCGCTCAACGGATAAAAGCTACCCTGGGGATAACAGGCTTATCACTCCCAAGAGTTCACATCGACGGAGTGGTTTGGCACCTCGATGTCGGCTCATCGCATCCTGGGGCTGTAGTAGGTCCCAAGGGTTGGGCTGTTCGCCCATTAAAGCGGTACGCGAGCTGGGTTCAGAACGTCGTGAGACAGTTCGGTCCCTATCCGGCGTGGGCGTAGGATATCTGAGAGGAGCTGTCCTTAGTACGAGAGGACCGGGATGGACGGACCGCTGGTGTACCGGTTAGACTGCCAAGTCTACGGCCGGGTAGCCAAGTCCGGAAGGGATAAACGCTGAAGGCATCTAAGCGTGAAGCCCCCCTCAAGATGAGATGTCCCATTCGAAAGAAGTAAACCCCCTTGAAGACGACGAGGTAGATAGGGCAGGGGTGGAAGTGTGGTAACACACGGAGCTGACTGTTACTAATAGGGTGAGGGCTTGACCAAGAAATGAGAAAGGCGGTTGCAAAGTGGCTGCCAGACTCACGCAGAGGTAAAATGATTCCATTAGGATGTAACATGTATGTAGTTTTGAAGGTACAGAACCTTTCAAAGAGACGTGACTAGTAATAGTCACTTTTCTTCATAAAATAGGGGATTGGTCAAATGGTATGATAGGGGTCTCCAAAACCTTTGGTGGGAGTTCGATTCTCTCATCCCCTGCTTAAAAAACGGAAATGCTTGAAAAAATAGCATTTCCGTTTTTTACATTCCATAAAATAAGAATTATCATAAATTCTTATCATGTTTCATTTACAAATCATGAGTTACGCCTTCTCTAGTTTCTTTTTATTCACCAGAATCTTATATTGCTTCCAGTATATGATTGTCACCTGTCTCAGCAAGGATCCACTAACTGAATTTTTACCCCAGCAGCCTCTATTTCAGAAAGCTTGGCTGGATTAGCCTTGGTATCGGTGATTAGATAATCAATAGAACGGATATCACTGCTTGAAAAACTGTCACGCACACCGATTTTCCGGCTGTCAGCAATGACGATTACCTGCTTACTGGTATGTTGAATCAAAAGCTGGTTGATAGCGGCCTCCTCCGGTACCTGGCAGGTTACGCCGGAAGCTGCACTGATTCCTCTTACGCCGATAATACACTTTGTACCGATGATATCGGACATTGTATTACTTGCATACATTCCAGTCAGGCTGAGACGCCCTTCTGTAACCTGGCCGCCAGTTAGGATCAGGGTGGTATTAGGATGGCGCTTGCGGGTAAGAATAGATATATTATTGGTAACAATAGTGACACGTTTGCTACCAAGATATTCGATTACATAAGAGGCAGTTAAACTGCTGTTGATCAATACAATATCATTTTCCTCAATCATATCAGCTGCAGCCTTGGCAATTTTGCGTTCTGTTAATTCTAAGGAACTGGCCTTGTTAGTTGGATTCTGGATAGTTACCAGAGAGGGAGAATCAATTTTAGAAGCTCCACCGTAGGTGCGGGTGATTAGACCCTCTTTTGCCATCTGGTCAAGATCTTTGCGGATTGTAACACGGCTGACGCCAAAGCGGGAGGTCAGAGTATCCACATCTGCGAAGTCATGCTGATTAATATAAACTAATATTTCGTTCTTTCTATTTTCAATATTTTTTAAGCTATTTTTCATAAATCCCCCATATTTTTATTCATAAGTCTGATACCAATATGCAACAGAAGCAATATCATCTGCTCTTTCAAATAAATGTCCATCGTGTTTTCCCATTTGCTGGATTGTTACTTTAATGTTGCTATTAAACAAGATCGGATCCGGGATGTGGAAACGATACAACCCTCTGCTGCTGACTGTCTGGTTGACATTGGGATGGGAAAGATATGGAAAACCTGCGTAAAGAGAGGTGAAGGTTGTCTCCACAGCATGCCCATTGTGTGGAACGCCAAAAGCCCATGCGCCTTCAAAATAATCTTCAGTTCCAGTTCCGCATATGGTTGGATATTCCCAATCACCATCAATATAGAACTTTAATTCTCCCTCGCACCAGCAGTACGGTTCATACGAAGTAATTGCGAGGTAAGTTCCTATATAATGTCCGCCTGCATTTTGGAGAGAAAGGATTGTATAATCTTCTCCTAGCTTTGCAGCCCTCTTCAGACGCTGATTCCATTTTGCATGAAAATATACGGTATCCTCTGGTAAAGAGGAAAGAAGACGGAAATCAATCTGGTAAAATAGCCGGGGAATGGTCTCACTGGTGCAGTTTTGGACGGTGATCCGAAAATGTCTGCGAAATGGCATGGGAAAGTAGCAGTTAAATGAACGATTAGGATTAACAGCGATTGGAGCAGAGTTTATTGTACAGCTTTGATCGAAGCCACAGCAAAAGAAATCTCCAATAGGTGTTTCCACGGAAGGTATACTTTCCTGATCCCAATATATACGCAGAATTGTACCAGAAAGCGTGTGTGGCTGAAAACATACAGGGTCAAGCAGTGTAAACCACATATGGTCAATGAGACCACAGCCTGAAAAATCGGCAAGTGTGACTGTGGCACCTGGGGCAATATCTAAAATACAGGGATTTCCCTTTCTTCCAGGTCCTAATTCACTTGTTGAAGTACCGCCTTTTCCTTTTTCCCCAGTTGGATTCTCGGCATTGATCGCTCGGCGTTCTCCCAAAATACGGCGAGTCAGTAAATTGGTACCAGTATTCATTTTTTCTAACATGATTATCTCCTCCTAGTATACCAAAACAAATAAGATAACGCAACTAAAATTAAAACCAAATAAGAAACATAAAGAAAGTATAAAGAAAGTAAAAGCATGAGTTGCATTATGAAATTTCTAAAAGCAATTTTTCAATTACTTATACTTGTGTTTTGGAATCAATATATTTATAGAAACATAATAGCACATATCCAGGTATTTTGATATAGGAAAATGTGTAAAATTTAATAATTGTATATAAAATAATAAGGAAAAATTGTACAACATGGAAATATAGTGGTTTTATACAAAAAATGATAATATCTTTCGTTTGTTTTTTACTATTTACAAAAGTAATAAATGAATGCTATAATTTAACTACAAACAAGAAAAACAAAAATAAAACAAAAGCAGAAAGAAAGTAAAAAGAAAATAAAGGAAAACTTTAAAAATTACAATAAACTGCTTTTGAAAAAATCAAAGGAGGAAAAGAAATGAAAAGCAAAAAAATGATGGCAATGTTACTTTCCACAGTAATGTGTACGGGGCTGTTCGGAGTAAATGTGCAGGCAGATGCAGAGGATGAGGTAACCTTAACCTTTGGTTTCTGGGGGGATGACGCAGAGGCACAGATGAAGATGCGTCTGGCAGAGGCTTATATGGAAGAACATCCAAATGTAAACATTGAGTATGAGTATTGCAGTGGCGCTGATTACCTTACAAAGATCCAGACATGGTTCTCTTCTGATGAGACACCTGATGTATTTGGTATTTCAAACGACCATCTGATTGCATTTGAGGACAGCGAATTATTTGAAGACCTTACCCCATATATTGAAGAGGACAATCTTCAGGATCTTTGGGATTACGATGCTGTAAAATCAAACTACACTATCGATAATGGTCGTCTGACAGCTGTTCCGTTTGTATCCAAGACATTTGCAATGGCTTATAATAAGGACCTTTTTGATCAGGCTGGTGTAGATTATCCTACAAGCGACTGGACAGAGGAGGATATGTTGGATGCAGCAGAGAAGATCAATGCACTTGGCGATGACATTTACGGACTTCGCTGGGGCGTACGTGTTCCAGAATTCTATCGTGGGTTATATGGCGACATGTATTACAACTATGAAGAGAAGACTATGAACGTTGTAGATAATGCTTCTTTCAAGTCAGCAGTTACCATGTTCTCAGACAGCATCCTGAACGGACTTGCTCCAGATGAGACATCCGGTACAATTTCAACAGGCGGATTTGAGACTGGAAATTATGGTATGGCATTATCCGCTACATGGGACATTGCAGTATATGAGAACACAATCGGTGATTCTTTCGCATGGGATGTTGTAGAGCTTCCAATGAACACGGAATACAACACAAGATGGAAAACAACACTTCGTACAAACGGTTGGAGTATGAGCGCCAATGCAGAGAACAAAGAAGTATGTTGGGATTTCATGAAATTTCTTTCAACATCTGAAAAAGCAGCAGAAGAAGCAGCTACCATCGGTATTCCAACTCTGAAATCCTATATTGAAAGTGATGAGTACATGAATGATTACGGTGATGGAACCGCTTACAATAAGCAGGTATTTATCAATATGTTAAATGATACAGTTCCGCTTTACAATCTGGGAGCATTTGCAGAAGTTAACGATCTTGCAAAATCTGATTACGAGAGCGTTCTTGCTGGAAATATGACAGTTGATGATATGATTTCTGATCTTGATACACAGGGATCTTCCATCTTTGCATCCTATGGTGACTGATTGACTGCTTATAGAAATGACAAGGGGGACGCCAAAAGCGTCCTCTTTGTACAAACATGGACAAGAAGAAAAGAGGCGCGGGGACAGGCATGAAGAAAAAAAAAAATGAAGAATATAAGAATGCGAAATATTTCTGGTTATTTATTGTGCCATGGGTGATCGGCTTTCTGGCCTTCACACTGATTCCAATGGTGTATTCCTTTGTAATTTCATTTACAAATTGGAATGGGCATTCTGCAATTGAATTTAAGGGAATAACAAACTATATTAATATTTTTACAAAAGACAAGACATTCTGGCTGGCATTAAAAAATACGTTTGTGTACATTATCGTGTCTGTGCCTTTGAATACGGCATTCTCTATTCTACTGGCAGTACTGTTGAACAGAGATTTACCGGGAAGCAAGGTCTTTCGAGGAATCTTTTATCTGCCGACTATCTGTACAGGAGTTGCAATGTATATCACATGGACTTATCTGTTTAACGGAACAAACGGATACTTCAATGTACTTCTGAATCGTATTGGATTAGAAGGAACAAACTGGCTTGGAAACACATCCACAGCAATGGGTTCCATCATCTTTATGGAAATGTTCAATATTGGTACTGCAATGACTATTGTACTTGCAGGTCTGCAGGATGTTCCAAGAGATTTCTATGAGGCAGCAAATCTGGACGGAGCAACTGCAGTCCAGAAATTCTTCAAAATAACATTCCCGATGGTCAGCCCTGTTGTATTTTTTAACGTACTGATGGCAATTATCAAAGGTCTGCAGATCTTTACACAGCCTTATGTTATGACACAGGGAGGTCCGGCGCAGTCTACTTATGTATATGGTCTGTATCTGTATAACACCGCATTTTCATATGGAAAATTTGGATATGCGTCTTCACTGGCATGGGTATTGTTTGTCATAATCATTATTATTACTATGGTGATCATGAAAACATCAAATGCCTGGGTATTCTATCGGGAGGATGTCAAGTAATGGGAAAACATAAAAAAGAGTTAGCGGGCAATGTAATCACAGAAATAATTTTAATATTATTGGCATTAGTGTTTTTACTTCCAGTTGTCTGGATGTTTGCACAGTCCTTAAAATCAGCAGAGCAGCTTACAGATTTCAAAAAATTATTTGATTTTCCAATCACCTTCCGCGCATATGTAGATGGATGGAAAGGCGGAAGATTCCTTACCTATATTTTAAATACAGTAAAAATATCAGTTTTGTGTGTAGCAGGTACTTTAACAAGCTGTTCCCTTGCAGCCTTTGGTTTTGCAAAATTTCAGGCTAAGGGAAAGAACATTTTATTTATGGTAGTACTTTCAACTATGATGGTACCAACAACTGTTACATTGATTCCAATGTACAACTTCTACAGCAAGCTCCACTGGCTGAATACCATCACTCCTTTGGTTCTGCCGGCATTCTTTGGAGCAAGTACATACAACATTTTTCTTTTAAGACAGTTCTTTGCAGGACTCCCAAATGAGCTGGGGGAATCTGCCCAGCTTGACGGTGCTGGATGGTTCCGTATTTTTAGAAGCATTTATCTGCCGAATGCGAAGCCTGCACTTCTGGTAGTTGCCATCAACCAGCTGGTATTCTGTTGGAACGATTATATGGGTCCGTTGATCTATCTGGGAAAACCGGCCACATTTACAATCGCTCTTGGCTTAAATGCTTTCAAAGGTGAGCAAGGTGCGACAATGGACATTGGACCACTTATGGCAATGGCCTGTATTACAATTCTTCCAGTATTGCTTTTGTATCTGTTCTTCCAGAAGTACTTTGTTGAAGGCGTTGCTGCAAGTGGTATAAAGGGATAAAACTATGAAAAATGCGAAGGAATACATAGAAAAGGTATATGCCGGTGTATCTGGAAAAATAATTGGGGTATTTTATGGCCGGCCCATTGAGGGTTGGCCATATGAAAAAATACGAGAAAAATTTGATATGGTGGATCATTATGTGAACCAGGAGGTTGGAGTACCTCTTCATGTTGGGGATGATGATCTGGCTGGAACATTTACATTTCTTAATGCAGCTGAAGATTTTCAAGGAAATCCGGGGCAGCTGAAATCTGAAGATTTTGGAAGAACCTGGATGGATTATATTATTGAAAATAAGACTATTTTTTGGTGGGGAGGATTAGGGCGTTCCACAGAACATACGGCATATCTTCGGTTGAAATCGGGAATTTTGGCACCAAAGAGTGGTGCAATTGAAACAAATGGACAAAGCGTAGCAGAACAAATTGGAGCACAGATTTTTATGGATGCCTATCCAATGATGTGTCCAAATGATCCGGATAAGGCAAGATATCTTGTGAAACAATGTGCATCAGTAAGCCATGATGGAATTGCAGTGGAGTCAGCATGTCTGATCGCTGCTATGGAATCCATGGCTTTTGGTGAAAGAGATTTATATAAGCTTATAGATATTGGAACTGGATTTTCAAAAGATACAAGACTTTTAAAAATTGTAGATTCTGTTCGAAATGAAACAGAAAAAACAAAAGATTTTCGAACTATAAGAGATTGGTTGGAAGAAAAATACAGCTATCACTTTTTTCCAGGCAATTGTCATGTAATACCAAATCTAGCGCTGATTCTTGCGTCGCTGATTTTAGGCGGTGATAGCTTTGAAGAGGCAATGAGAATTTGCGTATCATCTGGTTGGGATACAGACTGTAATGGAGCAAATTTGGGCTGTTTAAATGGAATCCGTTTGGGAATTGACTCTATGCGGGAGAAATATGATTTTAGGACACCAGTTGCAGATCGCTTTTATAATATTTCGGCAAATGGAGGTGGATGTGTAACCGATGCAGTGAGAGAAACGGAACGTATATTAAAACAGCATGATCGTATATATAATGATACCACATGGCAAAAGAACCCAAGATTTTCTTTTTCTATGCCAGGATCTGTTCAGGGGTTTGAGTGGGATAGGAACTGGAAGCAGCAAAAAAATCGGATTAGAAATCAGAATGAATCGATTCCATTTGAAAACGGTTTGGTTATACCTGTAAATGAAAAAGAAGAAAAGGCAGTGTCTACTTTGACTATGTGGGATATTGCAGATATTTCAGGCGGTTACCAGTTGATTGGAAGTCCAATTTTATATTCCACACAAACAGTAGAATATGTGTGTGAGGCATTAAATACATCAGTGTTAGTAAGCCCTTATGTGATTTTTTATGATTATAGTGATCAAGAACAGATCGTTTTCGGAGAGAAAAGAACTGTGAAAGGGAAAAAATCATTCTTCTGGAAAATTCCTGAAAATAGCGGACTGATGATTAAAAGAATTGGTATTACAGCACAGGCAGAAACAGGAATTGGTGAGCTTGTGTTAAAAAGTATAGATTGGGATGGTGCACCAGAAAAACTGCAGATTAGTGGTTCTCTCAGAAACTATGATCTGGGAACACCAAATATGCAGATTAGGGCGTTCACATCATCAGCAGAGCAGTTTTCATTTGATGCAAAGCGAACTTTCACAGTGTCCCATACAGAAGAAAACGGCCTAGCTATGATTGGTACAGAAGCATGGAAGGACTATGCTGTGGAATGTACACTTACACCTGGAATCCATGATTGTTGTGGAATCATTGCCCGTGTTCGGGGACTTCGTAGATATTATGGGATGGTTCTTCAAAATGAAAATGAGCTACATCTCATTATGAGAAATGGTACCCAAGAAAAGGTTTTGGCACGATGTGCATTTGAATATGAACTGGATAAAGATTATCGTATGAAGCTATGGGTAAAAGGTGATGTAATCAAGGGTTTTGTGGATGGTGTAGAAGTAATCCATGCAAGTGATCAGACTTTTAAAGAAGGTGGATGCGGATTCCTCATAGACCGGGGTACCTGTATGGCTGATAATCTGGTTATAAGTGATCTATCAGGGGAAAGGGAGTAAGACAATGACAGAAGACAGATATTACCCAGGATATCATTTCCGTCCTTCGATAAACTGGATGAATGATCCCAATGGACCGATTTTCAAAAATGGATGGTATCATTTGTTTTTTCAGTATAATCCCAATTCTGATGTCTGGGGAGACATTCACTGGGGACATGCGAAATCAAAAGATTTGATTCATTGGGAAATGTGCCCTATCGCAATAGCACCTTCAACAGAAGCAGGAGAAGTGCATTGTTATTCAGGGTGTGCTGTGGATCGTGGTGACGAGGTCAGGATTTTTTATACTAGTATAGGAAAAGGTGAGAGAGGTCCGCAGACTGGTGCCCAGCAATGGTCTGCAAGATGCACAGAAGAAGATCTTCAGAAATGGGAAAAATGCGGAAAACCTGCACTGGATCAGAAAATAAATGGTAAGCTAACTATCACAATGTGGCGAGATCCATTTGTGTGGAAAGAAGATGAAACCTGGTATATGCTTCTTAGTGGAACTCATAAGAAAAAGGGTTGTATTGCATTATATCAATCAAATGACTTAGAGTCCTGGAAGTTTTGTTCTCTGTTTTATCAATCTGAGAAATATGAGCTGATCGAATGCCCGAACATTATGCGTTTTGGTGATAAATATGTTCTTTTGTACTCTCCTATGGAAGCAGTACATTATGTAATTGGCAGCATTGACAGGAAGAAAATGAAGTTTATTACAGAGAAAGAAGGTATTTTCGATTACAGTGTTGGAAAAAAAGGATTTTATGCACCAAATGTTTATATGAATGATCCTTTAAGGCGTTATGTGGTGTTTGGATGTTTGTTTGAAGGTGATCGATTGGAGTCTAAGCGTCCAAGAGGCTGGGCTGGCATGCAGTCTATTCCGCGAGTAGTGTTTTTACAGGAAAATGAATTGCTGATTCAGCCAGCGCATGAATGCTATATGTTGAGAAAAGAATGCTTGGGAGCATATGCAAAACAAGAAAAGATGGATGTAAAAGGGCAGCAGATTGAAATAGAATTATCCTATTGTCCAAGTGAAAAATCAGTATTGCAGATTGTCTTGCAGGCCAGCCCAGATGGAGAGGAGAGGACAGTTCTTACTCTGGATTACGGTAAAAACGATCTGTTTCTGGATCGCTCCAACTCCACTGTTTATTCTGATATCACTAAAGAAGATATTCATGCACCGATTGTTTATGAGGAACGTTCAGTTCAGTTAAGGATTTTTGTAGACCATTCATCAATTGAAATTTTTTATGATGATCGCTTAACAATGTCTGCCAGAATTTTTCCGGGAAGAGAGGATTCTGTGGAAAACTCAGTTAAGGTATCAGATGATGTCAGTGTGTTAGTTGGAAGAATATATCGTTTGGCTTGTGAAACAGAAATTTAAGAGAAATGAGGAGCGAACTTATGTATATACGATACCAGATTGGTAACCCGAGTATAAAAACTGAATCTGTAGTGCAGAAACTCGAGGTGACAGATGGGAAGATGCCTGGATGGGGTTATAACAGACAGCAAAGGTCTATGTCATACTGTTTAGGAGAAAAGGATCTGGTGTATGGTTTGGGAGAGACTGTTCGTGGAATGAATAAACGTGGATGGCGATATATCAGTAATAATGCAGATGAGACCTTTCATGAGGAAGAGAAAAATTCATTATATTCTTCCCACAATTTTTTTGTGATCATATCAGCTGGTAAAAGTATAGGAATCTATGTTGATACTCCGGGAGTAGTAGAGTTTGATATTGGTTATACAAAGTTGAATCAGATTATTCTTCGCTTTGAAGAGTTTGATGCAGACCTGTACTACAAGGAAGGCAGAAGTCCGCAGGAGGTAATTCGGGAATTTCGAGAATTAACAGGAAGAAGCTATATTCCGCCGAGATGGGCCTTTGGATATGGACAGAGCCGCTTTAGTTATATGGACGAGGACGAAATCCGTACACTGATAAAATCATACAAGAAAGCAGGTTTTCCAATAGACAGTGTGTATCTGGACATTGACTATATGGAAGAATATAAGGATTTTACAGTAAACAAAGAACGTTTTCCGAATTTTTCGGATTTTGTAAATGAGATGCAGGAAGAGCATATCCATTTAGTTCCAATTATTGATGCTGGTGTGAAAAAGGATGAAAATTACGAGGTATGCAGAGAAGGCATTGAAAAAGGTTATTTTTGCAGAAAAGAAAACGGAGAGTATTTAGTTGGTGCTGTATGGCCAGGAAAAGCTTATTTTCCAGATTTTATGAAACCAGAAGTAAGAGAATGGTTTGGTAATTGGTATCAGGTATTGCTGGAGCAGGGAATTGATGGCTTCTGGAATGATATGAATGAACCTGCTATTTTTTATACAGAGGATCATCTTAAAGAAGTATTCGAAAAAATTCATGAATATGAGAATCAGAATCTTGATATTAATACCTTTTTTGAATTTAAAGCACTACTGGATTCCATTGCTTTAAGTACAGATGACTTTAAACGTTTTTATCATGAGGTTAATGGAAAAATGATTCGTCATGATAAGGTTCATAACCTGTATGGCTATAATATGACACGGGCAGCTGGAGAAGCTTTTGAACGTCTTGTACCCGATAGACGTATTCTGATGTTTTCCAGATCTTCTTTCGTGGGAATGCACCGCTATGGTGGAGTGTGGACAGGGGATAACCGTTCCAGATGGGGACATATATTATTGAATCTCCAACAATTAACAGGCCTAAACATGTGTGGCTTTTTGTATTGTGGAGCTGATGTAGGAGGATTCAGGGCTGATGCCACAGAGGATCTGCTCCTTCGATGGACAGAACTTGGAATGTTTACGCCGCTGTTCAGAAATCATTCGGCCAAGGGAACAAGAAGACAGGAGTTTTATAGATATGAACATGTGCAAGATTTTCGAAACCTTGTTGCACTTCGCTATGCTTTGATCCCTTATCTGTATTCGGAGTTTATGAAAGCAGCGTTTGAAAACGATATGAATTTCATTCCACTTGCATTTGCATATCCAGATGATGAGAGAGCTGTACATGTAGAAGATCAAATCCTGGTGGGGGAAAGCATTATGATCGCGCCAATTTATAAGCAGAATGCAATTGGACGATTTGTTTATTTGCCAGAAAAAATGAAATTGCTTCGTTTTAGAAGCGTAGATGATTATGATGAGGAAATCCTGGAAAAAGGTGATCATTTCGTTAAGGCAGACCTTCAGGAAGTGTTGGTATTCCTTCGACCAGGACATGTGCTGCCTCTTGCAGAAGGCAAATTGGAAAGCACAGATGATATTGATATAGAAAAGATGAAGTATATTACTTTTGAGGCAGAGCAGGAACAGTACCAACTGTACTGGGATGACGGAATAAGCGTGATAAAGTGAAAACTTTAAAGAGAGGGGATGGTTATCGGAATGAATATTCTGGTAATTGATATTGGTACATCCAGCATGCGGGGGATTTTGTACCGTAAAGATGGAAAGAAGCTATATGTGAAACAGGTTAAGTATCAACCTACATATCACGCTGATGGTGGCGTAGAGCAGGAACCTCATGATTTTGAAAAGGCGTTGGTCTCAATTGCAGACACATACGCAAAAGGCCTGGAAGTTGATGGAGCTGAAATAGGTGCTGTTGTTATCACCTCACAGCGCTCATCTATCATACCTTTAGATAAAGATGGAAAGCCTGTTCATTCAGCAATCATGTGGCAGGATACCAGAAATAAGGAAATCTGCAAAAGGCTGGAAGTGGAGAATAAGCGTATTATAGAACTGAGCGGGGCGAAAGTGAATTGTGTTTTTTCAGGTGGAAAAATGAGCTGGTTCAAATCAGAATATCCGGAGAAATACAAAAAAACTTCAAGATTTGTAAACATACCGGAATATTTAATCCACTTGATGACAGGAAAATATGTTACAGATTACACCTATGGAAGCAGGTCGAATCTTATGAATATCAGAACTTGTCAATGGGATGAAGATTTGCTGGATCTGTTTGGCATAGATAAAGAACAACTTTGTGAACTGCATATGCCAGGCGAGATATGCGGATATATCCAGAGAGAGTTTGCCAATCTTACAGGGATTAAAGAAGGTATTCCAGTAATTAGTGCCGGCGGTGACCAACAGTGTGGCGCTGTCGGACATGGTGTATTTAAAAGCGGAAGTTGTTCAGTGACAACTGGTACAGGTGCATATCTAATTGCAACTGTGGATTCGGTTCCAGAGTATTTGTCAGAAGATATTATCTGCAACTATTCTGCTGTCAAAGAAAAATATATTTTAGAATGTAGCGTACTGACCTGTTGTTCTGCTTTTGACTGGTATATCAGAAATTTTTATGACTGGAAAAAGCCGGACTATGATGCAATAAACTTTGCCTTGAGTAAAAAGTATAGCAGGAGGAGTTCCTGTATGGTACTTCCTTATTTTCAGGGAAGAGGCACCCCAGACTGGAATGCAACCGCAAATGCTACCTTTCATAAGATAAATCTTGGACATGACAGAGAAGACATACTAAAAGCTTTGTTAGAAGGGATTTTTGTGGAGATTGATAATAATATGGATAACCTTCGCAAATATGTGGATATTACACAGGCAAGTATCAGTGGTGGTCTGGCAAACAGCAGAATTATGAATCAAATGCAGGCAGATGTTTATGGAATACCATTGTCGCGTCTAAAAGATACAGAAGCTACGGCAAATGGGGCATTTATGATTGGTGCCGTGAGTATGGGACTATGTGAGTCACTGGATAAAGCTTTTGAACAGATTTTGCAGTATACAGAAAAAGAAAAATATTCTGTAAATATGGAAATGCATAGAAATTATATTGAATTGAAAAAAGAAATGAAACAATTGTATAAAAAGTTATATTAACGGGAGGAAGAGGAAATGAGTAAAATTGATGAGATTACAAGACAGAGTTGGATCGAGAGTACATTTCCGGAATGGGGAACCTGGCTGGTAGAAGATATTGAAAATGAAGTAGTAAAACCCGGCAATGTGGCAATGTGGTGGCTTGGATGTACCGGTATCTGGATGAAGACTCCGGAAGATACCAATATCACAATTGACCTTTGGTGTGGAAATGGAAAACGCACACATGGGGATGGAAAAATGAAAGTAGGACATCAGATGGCAAATATGTGTGGTGCAAGAGCTATGCAACCAAACTTAAGGAATGTTCCGTTTGTTATTGATCCATTTGCTTTTAAGAAAGTAGATGCAGTTCTTGCAACACATTATCATCAGGATCATATGTCTGCTGAGTGGGCAGCACATGTAATTAAGAGTAATATGACTACCACAAATGAAAAAGGCGAAGAAATTCTGGTTCCATTCATCGGACCTGAGAAATCCGTTGAATTATGGAAAAAATGGGGCGTTCCGGAGGAACGTTGCATTGTAGTAAAACCAGGTGATGTGATCAAGATTAAAGACCTTGAGATCACTGCACTAGATTCCTTTGACAGAACCTGTATCGTAACTACAGATTCCACTGGCCCGGATAGAGAAGAGCTTACTGGAAAATGCCCTACAGATATGGATGAGAAAGCAGTAAACTATCTGATCAAAACACCAGGCGGAAACATCTATCACAGCGGAGATTCTCATTTTTCCATCTATTTCGCAAAGCATGGAAAAGATTATGATGTAGATGTGGCATTTGGTTCCTTCGGCGAGAACCCAATCGGTATGCAAGATAAGATGACCTCCACAGATATTCTTCGTATGGCTGAGAATCTCCAGTGCAAAGTTGTAGTTCCAATCCATTGGGATGTATGGACAAACTTCCAGGCAGACTGCGAAGAAATCAAACTGCTTTATGATTTCAAGAAAGATAGAAATGAGTATAAATTCCATCCGTTCTTCTGGCAGGTAGGCGGCAAATATACTTATCCAGCTGACAAAGACAAGATTTATTATCATCATAGAAGAGGCTTTGAGGATTGCTTTGAGGCTCCTCAGAATATTCCTTATAGAAGCTGTCTGTAAGAGGTACTGTAATGAAAGAATATGAAATTGGTCTCTATGAAAAGGCAATCAGAAACAGCCTTTCATGGAAAGAAAAGCTATTATGCGCAAAGGAATGTGGATATGATTATCTGGAGCTTTGTGTGGATGCATCAGATGAGCGTATTGCACGGATCTATATGAGCCGTGAGGAGAGATTCGAACTCCTTGAACTTATGTATGAGACAAAGCTTCCAATCCGTTCTATGAGTGTAAGTGCATTGACGAAATACGCACTTGGAGACCCAGATAAAAAGATTCGTGAGAAGGGAATGGAGATCCTTGAGGGCTCTATTCACTTGGCTGCAGATTTGGGCATCCGCACAGTTATGATCCCAGGCTATGATATTTATTATGGGGAATCTACCATCCAGACCAAGCAGTTTTTTTTGGAAAATATAAAAAAAGCTGCTGAGATAACGGAAAAAGAAGGGGTGCTTATTGGCTTTGAGACCATGGAGAATGATTTCATGAATACAGTGGGAAAAGCCATGAAGTATGTAAGACTGGTGGATTCAAGTTATCTGAAGGTATATCCGGATGCCGGAAATATCACTAATGCAGGGGTAAAGCTTCAACAGGATGTATGTGAGGATATGCTACTTGGTAAAGGCAATATGATCGCTCTTCATCTGAAAGAAACAAGACCGGGAGTATTCCGTGAAGTTCCATTTTTGACAGGCCACGTTGATTTTGAAGCAATTATACATATGGCGTGGAATATGGGAATCCGTCGTTATGTTACAGAATTATGGGATGTGGGACAGGATGATTGGAAGGAAGCCATATGCTTTGCAAACCAGAGTATGCGGTGTATCTTGGATAAACAGAGTGAGATGGAGGATAGGAAGATTATATGAAGTATCAAAAGAAAGTAATTTCTGATTTGAATCTGTGTTATTCACTGGCAGAGCTGACATATAAAGGACAGCACTGTTTCTTGGTTGCAGCTGAGAAACATGATCCCTGTTATCTTTTTGATGAAGCTGGCACGAAAATTGCAGAGCCATGGGCTGGTCCGGGTGGAGTAATGACAATGCAGCAGGTTCCTGAACATGATGGACAGTTTCTTGCTACTCATGAATTCTACTCTCCAAATGATTCAAAAAATGCAAGGATTATCATATGTACACCGGACGAGGAAGGAAAATGGGATGTGAGGACGCTGGTGGATGCACCTTTTGTACATCGTTTCGGTATTCTGAAAAGAAATGGAATCCATTATCTTATTATATGCTGCCTGAAGTCAGGACATGAGTATAAGGATGACTGGAGATTCCCAGGTGGAGTTTATGCGGCTGTTCTTCCGGAAAATCTGGATGATTTCGACGAAAATAACCAACTTAAGCTTGTAAAGCTGAAAGATGGAATGTTGAAAAACCATGGCTATTGCGCAACTACCATTGATGGTGTTGAGTGTGCGCTGGTCACCTGTGACGAGGGTGTTTTTCTGTTTACTCCGCCTGAGAGTCCAGTTGAACAGTGGGAGATAAAGCAGTTGCTGGATGTACCGGCTTCTGATGCTGTCATTTGTGATTTTGATTCAGACGGAAAGCTGGAACTTGGAATTATTGAAAAATTCCATGGAGATGTGCTTAGCATATATCGCATAAATGACCAGGGTAAATACGAAAAATGCTGGGAATATCCAGAAAAACTGGAGATGCTTCATGCAATTTGGGCAGGCACTCTTTGTGGAAAAAAGAGATTTGTAGTAGGAAATCGCAGAGGAAATCGTAAAACCATTGCTGTTTCATGGGAAGCTGGGGAATACCAGACAGAGATTATTGAGGAAAACACTGGAGCAGCAAATATTCTTCATTTTATGAATAAAGAAGGAAAAGATATTATCGTTGCGGCAAATAGAGAAATTAACGAAGTAGCAATGTTTATATTTGAAAAATAAATTTCAAGGTATAGGAAAAAGAGGGGTATTACCCCTCTTTTCGATACCTTGAAACCACCAATATCAGACACACAAACATGGCGGCAAACAACACCTCAATTCCCATACTGATCTGCACCTTTCCAAGAAGCTCCGGTGTCAGGGAATGATGCCGGCTTAGAATTTCATTTACCTGCTCATACCAGTACACTGGCAGAAACTTGGCGACTTTCAGAACAGATTTGTCCATTACGCTCATAGGGACGAAGACACCACAGAGAAAGCACATGGAAAGAGAAACAATATTGGCTACGCCGCTTAAAATATTGCTGTTGGGAATAAACATTCCAATCAGGTAAGAGAGTGACAGTGAAACTACTAACATAAGCAATGTATTTGCAATATAATAGCCACAAAGTTCAGAATTCAAAAAGGTATTTCCATACATCAGCACCACTCCCAGGATTCCAAGAAGCCACAGAATGGCACCGATCACTCCCATTGCCAGCAATCCCTGGAGGGACTGACGCCTCACTGAAATAGCAGAGGCTTCCATTCGTTTCTGGATATCTCCCTTTTTGAAAGCCATAAGAATATATCCCATGGTATAGCAAAGAGCTCCCAGAAAAAGATAAGGAATATAACGAAAATAATAAGTGTAAGGAACCAGATCACTGTTTGCAGAATCAGAGGAAATCTTGGTGACCGGTTTATGAACTTCGGTTTTTACTGCCTGAACGGCTTCCTCCTGGGAAAAACCGGCAGCAACATAAGTCCGGATGGTACTGATATAACTGCTGATCTGCTGGTCAACATAATAGGAGCTGTAGGATCCTGGAACCTTGGTGACCTTCAGTGGCTGATTTCCTTGAATGCAAGCCTCGTAAAAGTCATCAGGAATCTGCACAATATACTCCACATTACGGTAAAAGAGATTTTCCTGAAGTACTTCCGGATTATTTTTCATAGGAATTACATTGTGAATCGTGTTAAGATAATCCACAAATCCCTGAGCCAGAACGCCTTGATCTTCCTTTACTACTCCAATATCAATGCTGGTATTTGCATAAAGGCTGTCTTCACTTTTTCCAGCGGCCATCTGCATGACAAGAGCCACAGAAAAGAAAATACCAAGATATATAATGACCAGCGTCACATTCTGTCTTAAAATTTTCATGTAACATTTAAATACTATCATAGCTTTCCCTCCGGATCAGTAAAAATGAAGCAGTCACTAATATTATGCTCATCACTGCAAGAGTGAACAGGTTGCGGTAATAGCGGCTCATATCGTCATACACATTGATGCAGTAAAAAGCATCAGAAATAAGTGCTGCCGGATTGATCCGGTTAATAACAGGCATATTTTTTTCTACCAGATCCTTCATGGTATTGTTCATAAGTCCTGATAAAAAGCTGCAGACCATGGAAAAACCAAGAATAATACCAATCTTTCCCCCTTCTTTCATTTTTCCAAGACTACCTACAAAAATTCCAATAGAAACCCCGATCAGGGATCCGAAAAAAGAAATAAGCAGCATGGATCCGATTTTTCCCTGAAAATCCAGCTTTAAAATATAGCGAAGATAGATTAGCAACACGATCACATCGAAATAGCCAAGTAAAAAAGAAGCAATCTGCTCTGAAAGAATCAGCTTCAGTTTATGCGTTGGAGTGACGCAGCGTCGTGCGGCAAGGGCTGTAAGATTGGCCTGAAGAGTTATGGCAGAGCCAAATCCGATAAAACAGCCATAGAGGCAGGTCATTGCAATCAATGCATAGAAAAACTGTGCACTTCCGTTAATAGTCTGTCCGCCAAGTGAAACTTCAGTAAGTGTTTCCTGTTGATTTAGCATCTGCCGGATTCCGTCCCACAGACCGGATGGATGTGTGCGGACTATATTGCGGATGGTACTTTTTCCGGTTTCGTAGCCGGACAAAATGGACTGAAGGATGCTCTGGGGGATTCCGTTGGAAGCTACTGTAAGGGAAGGGGAGCTTCCCACCTGATAGATACCGGAAATTTCTTCATTTTCCAGCTTGGTAAGTGCAGCTGATTCAGATAATTCCTGAGCAGCAATCAGATGATTTCCGTTGTTTTCAATTTGATTCAGAAACATAAGAAACAACGTATCAGCGCCTTCCTCTTTTACGATTCCAACCTGTACAGTCTCGAAATCAGCATCATCAATATTTCCAAAAGCAAAATAGAACATAGTTCCAAGAAGAATTGGAAAAATAAGAGGCCAGAAAGTGGTTGCAAAGTTTTTCAGCTTTACCAGAAGGTTATATTTGATCAAATGCAGCATGGCAGTCCTCCTTAATCTCGCAGCTGTTTCCCTGTGATTTCCAGAAATACGTCATTTAAAGTAGGCAGCTCAGAGGAAACCTGACCAAAGGAAATATCCTGGCTCTGCAGGTAATTGAGAAGCCGGATTAGGTTGTGACGGGCACCTGTGCACCGTACAGTGAGAATCTGTTCCTCGTAATGCAGGTCAAATACGTGTGGAAGAGCCCGGATGTCAGCCAGATTCTCCGAGGTAAGAGGAATGGCCTCAATAGTAATGGTCTCGCCGGTTTTGATCATTTTTTTCAGCTCCTCTTTGGTGCCGGAGGCAATTACATGACCGTGATCCATAATTGCGATCCGTGTACAGATCTGCTCCACTTCTTCCATATAATGGGAAGTGTAAATGATGGTGGAACCCTGTTCATTCAGCTTCTGAATGCCTTCCAGGATTTTGTTCCGGCTCTGGGGATCAACGGCTACCGTTGGCTCATCCATAATGATCAGGCGAGGCTTATGAGCAATTCCACAGGCAATATTCAGTCGGCGGAGAAGACCGCCGGAGAGCTTCTTTGGATGCATTTTCCGGTAATCGTTAAGATCGGTAAAGGTAATGGCTTCTTCCACCAGTTCTTTTCTTTTCCTCTTATCCGGGACATAAAGCCCACAGAAATAATCAATGTTTTCATAGACAGTCAGTTCGTCAAAAACAGCCACATTCTGCAGCACGATTCCAATCTGCTGTTTTACTTTGTAATTGTCAGGACGCATTTCTTCTCCGAAAATATGAATGCTGCCTTTGTCGTATTTGAGAAGAGAAAGCATACAATTGATAGCGGTAGTCTTTCCGGAGCCATTGGGACCAAGAAGACCAAAAACCTCTCCTTCCGAAATACTCAGGTTCAGGTGATCAAGTGCCACCAGGTCCCCATATCTTTTTACCAGATTTTCTATTTGAACAATATTTGTGGACACGATTTTCCTCCTTCTGGTTTTCCCCATATAGTATCTGTATCATAAGCTTAGAGCGTGTTTGAAAAAGACTCTCTGTAAAATATCCCGCAAAGCGGGGCATACAGATTGCGGAAATGATTTTTCAAACACACTCCAGTATAAAGGAATGAAGGAAAATCGCCAAGTGCCAGATGTCACGGTCTTCACATGACAAATGTCATAAAATTACAGTTTACTCTATTCACAAAAAAACCTCGCGGAACATTACTAGAGCGTGTTTGAAAAAGCATTCCTGCAATCTGCACGCCCCACTTTGCGGGAGATTTTGCCCGAATTCGGTTGTCGTAGCCCGCTACGACGCCCTCATCCGGACAAAATCTCCCACAAATTGTGACGCACATCTTGCAGAAAGCCTTTTTCAAACACGCTCTAGTACATCGAAACTTAATATTCGATGTACTAGTAAACCGTAATGTCATAAAGCGCAGAACCTTCTTTACAGCGCAAGGTCAGTTATACTATAATGAGAGAAATGTCTGTAAGACATATTTGTAAAAAAACAGGTTAAATATTTGAAAATTACCGGTTACGGAGTGAACAGCAGTATTTGGAAAAAATGAGAAAGAAGGTGGCAGAGTGGGGTACTTTTGGGACTGTGGATTGCTGGTATTTTATAGCTTTCTGTCACTTTTTTTTCTGCCGCCAGGGGCGGGGTTTCTGATCGCTTTTTTGAGCTGTGTAAGTGTGATCTGTTGTGGATATGCGGTGCGAAAGAAGGCATTGCAGCTAATCCTTTGCATTTTGTTCGGATTTCTGGGACTGGCTGTTCCAGAGATCTTTATCTTTTATCCATGTCTTTTTTATCTGCTTTTTCATGAAAAAATGAGGGGGCTGGCAGCAGTAGCAGTGATGTTTTTTCTCTGGAAAATACCTGAAAGCAGGGAAAACATGGGACTTTTTGCAATGACCGGTGTATTTGGATTTTTACTGGCGTTTTTTATGGAGAGAAATACTGCAAAGAGTCAGATTCTGGAAGAGAAGCTGCGAAGGACCCAGGATGATTCCAAGGAGCGAAACCTGCTTTTGTCTCAGAAAAATAAAGCTTTGCAGGAAAAACAGGATTATGAGATCTATAATGCTACCTTAAAGGAACGAAACCGGATCGCCAGGGAAATCCACGATAATGTGGGACATGTACTTTCACGTTCAATCCTTATGGTAGGAGCTGCAAAGACCATAAATAAAGATCCCGGGATGACCGCCATGCTGAAAAATCTGGAGGATTCCCTGAACCATGCCATGAACAGCATCAGAAATAGTGTCCATGACCTTCACGACGAAGCAGTAAATTTAGAAGAAGTGGAAAAGAGCCTGGTTCATGAGTTTACATTTTGTTCGGTGCAGATGGTTTATGATATGACAAGAGAGGTTCCAAGGGAGGTGAAATACTGTTTTATCAGTATTACCAAAGAGGCCTTCGCAAATATTATGAAGCACAGCAACGCCACGAAGGTGCAGCTGATCCTTCGGGAGCATCCGGGACTGTACCAGCTTTGTATAGAGGATAATGGGACAGATGCTTTTTATGATCCGGAAAAATCCGGTATTGGAATTGTAAATATGAAAGAAAGGGTAAATGCCCTGGGTGGAACCATACAGATTTTTACGGATAAGGGATTCCGGATTTTTATTACAATACCCAAATGTGGTTGAGGTGGATTCCGATAAAGATACAGTAAAGCGGGCATACAGATTATGAAAAATATTTTTTGAATGTGTTCCGGAAATGAAAGAAAAGCAGGAGTAAGAAATGAAAATAATAATTATAGACGATGACTGCCTGGTGGCGGGTGCGTTGAAAACCATTCTGGAAGTGAATGAGGATGTGGAAGTGTTAGCGACTGGAGCAGACGGAAAAGAGGCCTGTGAGCTTTATGAAAGGTATGAGCCGGATGTGCTCCTTATGGATATTCGAATGGAGAAAATGGACGGTCTGGAAGCATCCCGGAGTATTTTGTCCAGGTATCCAAAGGCAAATATTCTGCTTCTTACCACTTTTTCCGATGACGAATACATAGTAAAAGCCCTGCGTCTTGGTGCAAAGGGATATCTTCTGAAGCAGGATTACGGCAGTATTCTGCCTGCACTTCGGGCAGTTTACTGTGGGCAGACAGTATTTGGGACAGAAATAGTTTCCAGGATTCCAGACCTTTTGCAGGGAGAAAAGAAGTTTGATTATGGAAAATATGACATTAATGAGAGAGAATTTGAGATGATAGAGCTGATCGCAAATGGATACAGCAATAAGGAGATTGCGGCAGAGCTTTTCTTGAGTGAAGGAACCGTGCGGAATTATCTGAGCTTGATTCTGGAAAAACTGCAGCTGCGTGACCGTACACAGGTGGCAGTTTTTTATTACCAGCATAAATAGGAGCGACAGAAGATGAACATACAGAAAATTGGAGACCGGACAGCAGAGCTTTTGAATTTATATTATAACAATGAGATAGAGCCTTTTTTGAACTCTTGTCATGAGGATGTTCTTTGGATAGGACCTGCAGACAAGCAGGTGATCCGCGGAAGAAAAAATCTGGTAGATGCTTTTCACGCTGAGAAACACGAACTGAAGTTTTCCCTGAATAATCTGACGGTGCTGCCGCTTGCCACTACAAGCAGTACGGTGGCAGAGATCATGACTTTTATGCTGGTAGATACGATCTGGCCGGACAACAGTGCAAGCCGGGTAAATCAGCGTATGCAGTTTACCTGGGTGGAGCAAAAAGGTGTGCCGAAGATACGTGTGATCTTTATTTCAAATGCAATTCAGTATGATGAGAGGGATGGCATTTATCCGGTACATTATGATGAGAATTATCGTAAGTTTGTCCTTACAGGAGAGACCAGATCAGAGCGGATTTACGTGAAAGGAATTGATAAGTCCATTCTTTACCTGAATTGGTCGCGTGTGATCTATGTGGAAAGTCTCGGCAATCATACGGTGATCCATACTCTGGATCAGGAGTTTGAGTCTACAGAAAGCCTGAAAACTCTGGAAAAACGTTATGGGAACCTGTTTCTGAAGTGCCACGAGAGTTACATGGTAAACCCGGCACATGTCCATTCTATCCGCAGATTTAAAATGACTGTAACAGGAGGACGGGAACTTCCAGTTCCGGAAAAAAAGTATACGGCAGTAAAAAAGACGCTGCAAAAAATAATTGTAGCCCGTTAGAGCGTATCTGAAAAAGGCTTTCTGCAAGATGTGCGTCACAATTTGTGGGAAATTTTGCCCGGATGAGGGCGCCGTAGCGGGCTACGGCAACCGAATTCGGACGAAATATACCGCAAAGTGGGGCGTGCAGATCGCGGGAATGCTTTTCCAACATGCTCTGTGGAAAACGTTACAAAAGTACCCAAAATGTAAAAAAACACACACGTCATAAAAGAAGTATGCTATAATGGGAGCACTTAACCGATTACGGTATAAGGAATTGCCAATTAAATGAGGAGAACCAAGTATGAGTGATTATGTGATCATAACAGATACATCTGCAGATATTCCGGCAGACATGTTAGATAAGGGTCAGATTCATCTGATTCCTATGGTATACCAGTTAAACGGAGAGGAGTGTCCGCACAGGAATCCGGGAAACTGGGACAGCAGGGCTTTTTATGACAAGCTTCGTGCAGGTGGAACCGGAAGTACTTCCCAGATTTCCCCGGCTACATATACCGATTGTTTTGAACCGTTTCTGAAAGAGGGCAAGGATATTCTTTATATTTCCCTTTCCGGAGGACTGACTTCTACATGGCAGAGCTCTCGCATTGCAGCTGCTGATCTGATGGAAGCGTACCCGGAGCGTAAGATTTCCTGCGTGGATTCTCTTGCCGCGACAGGAGGACAGGGAATCCTGGTGATCCTGGCAGCAGAAAATCAGAATAAGGGAATGTCCCTGGAGGAGAATACTTCATGGCTGGAGGAGAATCGCCTCCACATCTGCCATTGGTTTACAGTAGATGATCTTGATTTTCTGAAACGCGGCGGACGTATTTCCCCCACAATCGCCTGGATCGGCGGTAAGCTGAAGATTAAACCGATTCTTCGTATTGTGGAGGATGGAACTCTGGCAATTCCGGAGAAGGTACGTGGCTCCAAGGCTGCTATGAATACGATCGTTTCCAAGTATATCAGCTCCGGATTAAATGAGGAGCATCCTTATGTATTTATCTGTCACGGTGATGCTGCTGAGCAGGCTGAGAAAGAGAAGGCTGCTATCCTGGAAGCTGTACCACAGGCTCAGGTTATTATTATGCCAATGAGCCCGATTATTGGAATTCATACTGGTCCTGGAGTACAGGCGGTTATTTATTTTGGAAATAACAGATAACGAAAGCCTTTTTTCAGACACGCTCCAGGATAGCAAAAATTCAGAAATCATTGAGCGTTCCAAATGTATATCCCATTTCTTTCCATTTGGTCAGCAGTTCATCCAGAATCTGTCCATTTGTGGAAGAAGTATTGTGCAGCAGGACAATTGCCCCTGGGTGGATTCGTGTGAGAAGCTTATCGAAGGCTTCCTCTCTGGTTGGCTGTTTATCCTGATACCAGTCCACGTAGGCAAGACTCCAGAAGAAGGTTTTATACCCCAGTTCCTTTGCCATGGACAGATTTGCTGTACTGTAAATTCCCTGAGGCGGCCGGTAGAATTTCGTCATGGATTCTCCGGTCGTTTCTTTATATAGATTTTCCACGCCCTCCAGCTGTTTCCTGAAATCATTCAGAGAAGAAATCCCGGACATATCCGGGTGAGAGAGGGTATGATTTCCTACAATATGCCCTTCCTGAACCATTTCTTTTATCAGATCTCCATTATCTCTTATGAAATTTCCAACAACGAAAAAGGTTGCTTTTACATTGTGTTTTTTCAATGCATTAAGAAGCAGCGGTGTATTGCCATTTTCATAGCCACAGTCAAAAGTAAGATAGAGTATTTTCTCCTGGGTATCCTTTGCAAAGTAGGCGTTATAGGAAGCAAGCTCTTGGATGGAAGCATTTCCTACAGGACGTTTTCCTTCTTCCTGGAAACTGAGTCCCCAGCTTGCGCAGTCTGATGAAGTAGCGACTGCTTCCGGGGGCGAAAAATGTTGGACGATCACCCGGGCGGCAGAACCAGCCAGAAAGGACAGGGCGAAGAGAAGAGGAACGCCGGCGTAGTGGAGAAAGTCTTTGATCGCAGGGCAATTTTTCGAGCAAAAAGAGGAAATATGCGAAGAGAATTTTTCCTTCAGTGCTGGAAAAGAAAAAATGGGAAATTTCATGAAGAGAAAACCTCACGGGTATTTTTTTACAGATATATGAGAAAATAAAAGGTTTATGCCAGAGCGTGTTTGAAAAATCATGCGAATAAGGGCAAGGCAGCTGCCTGAAAATGAAAGGAAAATCCAGGCATTAATTAAGCCACCAGCATCGACGTTTACTGGTGGCTTAAATCTGATCCATATCCAATGGAATGTACCTCTCTTTCCGAATATATTATGCGTTTAAAACAATTGGAATTAAGGCTTACGTTCTTGGTGGACTGTACCTCGCTTTTCTTAAAGTGTTAAAAATTAAGATGTTTCGTTATGCTTCTGGTGGTCCGTACCTCTCTTTCTTAGATTATAAGTAATGAACTTATGTTTTCGGTGGTCTCACTCCTTTTTGTTTTTATTTTTAAGTTCCTTTTGTTTTATGAGCTTACTATAACAGATTACTTCCTGTTTGTCAATGAATAATTTGAAAAAATATTATTTTATATAAAATAAAAAGTTTATATGCGCGAAAAGAATTGAAAATTCAGACAATATTTCCGCGTATAATGTGGTATGATGAAACTATAAAGAATATGGCTTTTCAACGTGATAAAGTGCTGGGAAGCTGTATGACAGAAGATGAGGAGGAAGCGAAGATGTTAAATGCAATTCTTGATGAATTGAAACTGAATGCCCTTGTGATCACAGATCCGTATAACATGCGACATGTAAGCGGTTTTCGTGGCGGCGAGGGCGCTTTATATATTTCAGCAGCCCAGAAGGTGCTGATCACAGATTCCCGTTATACGGAGCAGGCCGGTAAGGAGAGCGATTTCACAGTAATCGAAGAGTGTCGTGGGCATAACCGTCAGACGATCTTGAAGGAGTGCATGGAGAAGGAGAATGTAAGTGGCGATTTCCATATGGGATATGAGGATCAGTCCATGCTTTGCTGTGATTTTGATAAGCTCAGAAAGGAACTGCCGGTTCAGACATGGACACCTCTTGGCAGCAGAATCGATGATCTTCGCCAGATTAAGACTGAGGAAGAACTGGAGTACCTGGCAAGAGCTGAAGAAATCGGGGACAAAGCATTTGCAGAATTTTTGAAAATCGTGAAACCAGGAATGACAGAGCTGGAAGCTGCGGCAGAGCTGGAATATCTGATGAAAAAAGAGGGAGCAGAGGATTTAAGCTTTAACACGATCATCGCTTCCGGTCTGAATTCTTCCATGCCTCACGCAATTCCAGGATATAAGAAGCTGGAGGAAGGGGATTTTGTTACCTGTGATTTTGGCTGTAAATACAAGGGATACTGCTCCGATATGACACGTACCTTTGTACTCGGAAAAGCAAGCGATAAACAGAAAGAAATTTACAATGTTGTATTAAAAGCACAGCTGGCCGGTCTTGCAGCAGTAAAGGCTGGTGTAAGCGGAGCGAGTGTGGATAAGGTTGCGAGAGATATTATTACAGAGGCTGGTTATGGTGACTGTTTTGGTCACGGACTTGGTCACAGTGTAGGTCTTTTCATCCATGAAAGTCCGCGCCTGTCTCCCTCTGACGATACCATTCTAAAAGCCAATATGATCGAGACAGTTGAACCTGGTATTTATGTACCTGGTTTCGGAGGGGTTCGTATTGAGGATATGGTAGTGGTAACGGAAGACGGCTGCCGCAATCTGGCACATTCTCCTAAGGAACTGATTGAGGTTCCTGTTGAGAAATAAAGAGCTGATTTTTATATATAGCGAATAGATAGTAATGTTGCCGACAGGCGAAATGTCTGTTTTGTGAAAGAAAATTATCTGCCTGAGTGGCATCTGAGTTCCTATTACGATTAAAATGTTAATATTGTTATTAAAATGTGGAAAGGAATAAGAAAATGCTGAAACAATTATCAATTTTTGCGGAAAATATCAAAGGGAAAATGCAGAAGGTGACTGGAATCCTCCTGGAGGAGGATATTAATATCCTTGGTTCTGTCACCAATGACAGTGCTGAATATGGAATTATACGTATGGTTGTTTCCAAACCTGAGCAGGCGTTAGAAGCGCTGACAAAGGCTGGTTTTATCTGCAAGCTTAGTGATGTTCTTGGAATCGAGGTAAAGGATGAGGTTGGTAACCTGAACAAACTGCTTCTCAGTCTCCAGGAGAGCAACATCAATATTGATTATCTGTATCTGTCTTTCAACCGTGCTACCGGACTTCCGATCATGGTTCTCCACGTACCGGATATCAGTGAGGTGGAGGCATGTCTGAGAAATAAGGGATTTAATTCCATTTCTGAGGTTCATTGAGCACTTTAGGCAGAAACAGAATCTGAAATCCTGCATAGAACTCTGAATAGTTGGAAAAACTACCGTTATCAATCTTTAGGAGGTAAGGAAATGTTACGGTATTTGCCTATTCGGAAGATTCACGCAAGACAAATTCTGGATTCCAGAGGCAATCCTACTGTGGAGGTAGAAGTGACAGTTGGAGAAGGCGTTATTGGAATCAATGGATATACAGGCCGTGCAGCAGTTCCATCCGGCGCGTCCACAGGAAAATTCGAAGCACTGGAGCTAAGAGACGGCGATAAAGGAAATTATAAAGGTCTTAGTGTACAAAAAGCAGTGGATAATGTAAACACGAAAATCTCGGAGGCAATTCTGGGAGAAAATGCACTGGATCAGACCTATATTGATTCTCTTCTGATTCAGACAGATGGTACGGACAATAAAAGCAATCTTGGGGCGAATGCCACTCTTGGTGTTTCTATGGCGGTGGCGAGGGCAGCCGCTATGGCACTTCGGATTCCGCTTTATCAGTATATCGGAGGCTGTCATGCGAACAGGATGCCAGTACCAATGATGAATATTTTGAATGGCGGGCGGCATGCGGACAATACAGTGGATCTTCAGGAGTTTATGATCATGCCAGTTGGGGCTTCCTGTTTTTCAGAGGGAATCCGCATGTGTGTGGAGATTTATCAGTCACTGAGGATTCTTTTAAAAAAGAAAAATCTGTCTACAGCAGTGGGCGATGAGGGTGGTTTTGCACCGGATCTGAAGGATTCCAGGGAGATTCTGGAATTGATCCTTGAGGCTGTGAGGAACGCCGGATATGAGCCGGGAAAAGATATTGGCATTGCCATTGATGCGGCAGCCAGTGAATTATATGACGGAGAAAAAGATGGTTACTATTTTCCTGGGGAGAGTAAGATGACTGGAAAAGAAGTAATCCGGGATTCTAATGAAATGATCCGTTATTACGAAAATCTGTTGGATGAATTTCCTGTTGTTTCTATCGAGGACGGACTGCAGGAGGATGACTGGGAGGGCTGGAAGGCTATGACGGAGCGGATTGGAAGCCGTGTACAGCTGGTTGGGGATGACCTTTTTGTGACAAACATCAAACGGCTGTCCTGTGGAATCAAGCTCGGAACAGCAAATGCAATCCTGATCAAGGTAAATCAGATTGGAACCCTGACAGAGTCTCTGGAGGCAGTAGAACTGGCTGCACGGGCGGGTTATCGCTCTGTTATTTCCCACCGCTCCGGTGAAACAGAGGATTCCTTTATTGCAGATCTGGCAGTGGCAACTGGTGCAGGGCAGATCAAGACCGGTGCACCATGCCGTTCGGATAGAAATGCCAAGTATAATCAGCTTCTGAGAATCCATGAGCAGCTTGGCAGGCTGTCGGTGTATGAGAATCCGTTTGTTTCTGCGCATCGCGAAGCGTGTTACTGGTCAGGTCATGAACATTAACATCCGTTTGTCTGACCATGAAAAAACGATAGTGTAATTTGTCCAAATTCAAGATAAAAAAGAGTTGAAATCAAATGCTGGCTATGGTACAATATCCTCTAGTTGATTAGGAGGTGTAACCACGTGCAGATTTTAAGAACGATTTTAACAATTCTTTTTGTTATAGATTGTATTGCCCTTACCGTAGTAGTCCTTATGCAGGAAGGTAAGTCACAGGGTCTTGGTGCGATTGCCGGAGCTGCAGACACATACTGGGGTAAGAACAAAGGACGTTCCATGGAGGGCGGTCTTGTTAAGGCAACTACAGTTATGGGAGTTTTGTTCTTTGTACTGGCAGTTGTATTGAACCTGAATTTCTAAGAATGAACTGGGAAACACTCTTGTTGATCTGATCGCAAGGGTGTTTTTTATGTCTTGAGGAATTAATTTTTTACACAGGCATTAAGAAGGAGAAAAATTGAGTAAAGACAGAGAATTTGACAAACGAAAAAAAATTATGATGGAGCTTCTTGGTGATCCAGTGTACCAGCCTATGCGCTTCCGGGAAATTGCAGGTCTTCTGCGCCTTTCAAAGGACGAGAAGAAGGATCTGTACCGTGTTCTGGATGATCTGGTAGCAGAGGGAAAGGCTGACCTGGATTCCAAGGGACGTTATTCCAAAGTAACTGGAAGAAAGCGCGGGAAAGAGAAGCAGCGAGGAAAAAGAGAAGAACGTGACGAGAAGTTTTCGGGTAAACGTTCCGGGAAATATGTAGAAGAAGGCTCCGAGAGACGTACCGGGAAGAAAGATGAGAAGCATTCCGATAAGAAATATAATGATAAGCAGGCTGGAAAGTATGATCACCGCAAGTCCGACGATCATTACAGCAGGGGAAAAGATAAGTACGACGATAGGAAACACGGCAGACGCTGCGAGGATGATGACCCGGAATTCCGCCTTGCCCGTCTGGAGAACGAATATCCGGACAGTCCATCTGTGGAAGGCACCTTTATCGGTCATCCCAAGGGCTTTGGATTCGTGGAAATCGAGGGGGAAGACAACGACGTATTTATTCCGGAAGATTGTACCGGAACGGCTATGCACCAGGATAAGGTTCGTGTTATAATCACAAAAGAGCCGCAGGAAGGCAAACGCCGCGAGGGAATTGTAGTAAAAGTTCTGGAAAGAGGTATGACCCAGATCGTGGGAACCTACGAGAACAGCCGTGACTTTGGTTTTGTGGTAAGCGACAATCCTAAATTTTCCAGGGATGTATTTATTCCGAGAAAAGATTCCCAGGGAATTAAGGACGGGGATAAGGTAGTGGTGGAAATCACCAGCTACGGAAGCAAGAACCGCAATCCGGAAGGTAAGATCGTAGAGAATCTGGGAAGCTGCCGTGCACCTGGAACAGATATCCTTGCCATTGTAAAAAGCTTTGGCATTCCAAGCGAATTTCCGGATAAAGTAATCCGTCAGGCTGACCGTGTGCCGGATCATGTTCTGGATGCTGACAGGGATGGCCGACTGGATCTTCGCCATCTTCAGACCGTCACCATCGACGGAGAAGACGCCAAGGATCTGGATGATGCAGTTACTTTGACAAAGGAGAATGGCATCTATCATCTTGGTGTTCACATTGCAGATGTAAGCAATTATGTACAGGGTGGAAGCGCCCTTGACCGTGAGGCGTTGAAGCGGGGAACCAGTGTATATCTGGCAGACCGCGTAATTCCCATGCTCCCGGTACGGCTTTCCAACGGAATCTGTTCTCTGAACCAGGGGCAGGATCGTCTTACTTTAAGCTGTCTTATGGATATTGATAAAAAAGGAAATATGATTTCCCATAAGATTGCAGAGACTGTGATCTGTGTAGATGAGAGAATGAATTATACAGATGTGAAAAACATTCTGGAGGATACTGACGAAGAGGCAAAGAAACGCTATGAAAAACTTGTTCCCATGTTTTTCCTGATGAAAGAGCTTTCTGAAATCCTTCGTGGAAACCGCCATCACAGAGGCTCCATTGATTTTGATTTTCCGGAGAGCAAGATTATCTTAAATGCAGTAGGAAGAGCCATTGACATTAAGCCATATGAGGCAAATGTGGCAACAAGGATTATAGAGGATTTCATGCTTATGGCAAATGAGACTGTGGCAGAGGAGTGCTGCAGGGATGATATGCCGTTTGTTTATCGTACCCATGAGACACCGGATCCCGAGAAAGTGGAGAGCCTTCTCACACTTCTTCATAATCAGGGAGTGCCGGTGCAGAAGCATGGACAGGAGATTACCCCGAAGGAAATCCAGACTATTCTGGAGAGCATTGAGGGACTTCCAAATGAGCCACAGATCAGCCGCCTTACTCTTCGAACCATGAAACAGGCGAAGTATACTACAGAATGCAGCGGCCATTTTGGACTTGCAGCGAAATATTACTGCCATTTTACTTCTCCAATCCGTCGTTATCCGGATCTTCAGATTCACAGGATTATTAAGGATAAGCTTCGGGGACGTCTGGAAAGAGAGGGAAAAACAGAGTATTATAAAGAGATTCTGGAAGATGTGGCACGCCAGTCCAGTGTGTGTGAGCGCCGTGCGGATGAAGCAGAGAGAGAATCTGACAAGCTGAAAAAAGCAGAATATATGTCTTACCATATTGGGGAAGAATTTGAAGGAATCATTTCCGGTGTTACTGGCTGGGGCTTCTATGTGGAACTTCCAAATACGGTAGAGGGACTGGTTCATGTAAATACACTGAGGGATGATTACTACACCTTTGATCAGGATGCTTACGAGTTGATCGGCGATGTGACACACAAGGTGTTTGCACTGGGACAGAAGGTGCGTGTGAGAGTTGCGGACGCAGATACCATGCTGAAGACTGTGGATTTTGTTCTGGCAGAGGATCAAGAGTGGTAATTAGAAGTTACTGTTCATTCTGCAATCAAAAACACGCTTTGCGATGCATAGAAAACAGGCTCTAGAACAGCAACCCTTTGTTTTTAGCGCCCGCCTGCAGGCGGAAATCCATATAGGGAGGAACTTATGGCAAAGAAACCAGGAATCAAACTGATTGCAAATAATAAAAAGGCATTTCACGATTATTTTATAGAAGACACTTATGAGGCGGGAATTGCCCTGGCAGGAACAGAAGTAAAATCCCTGCGTATGGGAAAATGCAGCATCAAGGAATCTTTTGTGCGGATTCAGAATGGGGAGGTTTACATCTATGGGATGAACATCAGTCCCTACGAAAAAGGCAATATTTTTAACAAAGATCCCCTTCGTATCCGTAAACTTCTCCTTCACCGCAGTGAGATCAACAAGATGGAAGCCAAACTGAAAGAAAAAGGCCTTACCCTTGTGCCGATCAAGGTCTATTTCAAGAACAGCCTTGTGAAGGTGGAAATTGGCATGGCAAGAGGTAAGAAACTGTATGACAAACGTCAGGATATTGCAAAGAAAGATCAGAGACGAGAAGCAGAGCGTGATTTCAAGGTGAAGAATTTATATTAAAAATAATGGGAGCTGGGAATTTTTATGATGAAAAATTCCCGGCTTTCGTAAATTTCTGTTAAACATTTATAGGGAATCAGCTGTGAAGATGCAGCATATAAAAAGTCAGACAGGTCAATATGGTATTTATTTAATATTCGCTGCACAGGCAGCATGAAAACAGTAAAAAGAGGTTGGCTATGGAAGAGAAAATAAAAGAGAAAACAAAAGAGAAAACACAGGAAGCAAAGGAAACAACAAAAGAAAACCGCCTGATGAAAACCGTAGAGGATTCCAGAACGGAGCAGGTTCATCTGATCATGCACCAGCACTTAAATGCCGGCGGCAGATTGTTTGGAGGAATGCTGATGCAGTGGGTGGATGAGGTGTCTGGCGTGGTTGCCATGCGTCATTGCGGGACTTACCGTGTCACAACTGCAGCTGTAGATAATCTGCAGTTTAAGGAGCCCGTTTACGAGGGCGAGATCCTTGTGATGATCGGCTATGTGACCTATGTGGGAAATACCTCCATGGAAGTGGAAATTGATTCCTATGTGGAGCGCGGTGATGGAATGCGTTACCTGGTAAACCGTGCTTTTTCTGTGATGGTAGCTGTAGATAAGAATGAGCGCCCTACCCGAATCCCCGGCCTTATTATTCGCACAGAAGCTGAGAAAGGACGCCATGAGGCAGCTCTGCTCCGCAGGGATATGCGTAAAGAGCGAAGAGACGCCGGGTTTTAAACATTGAAACATGATGTCAAAAAGTATTTGAGCCAGAGATAGAGAAAGCTGTCCCTGGCTCTTTTTGTTCACAGAAGAAGTACGTAGGATCTTCCTTCCCGGTGAAGGAACCAGAGAGAATGGGGAAAAGAAACCCGAGAGTTGCGGCGCGAAATCGTGCAAAGCATGATTTCTGTGCATCGCGAAGCGTGTTACTGTGAACGGAGTGAACAGTAACGAAAAGTTTAAAAATTGTATGAAATCATCCCGCGTTCGGTTGACAAGTCTGTCATACTCTGTAATAATAATGGAGAACAAAAAGTGGATATTAGAGGAGTTTAATTCCATTTTGTGGGAGGAATATAGATTATGAAAAAACGTTATGTGATTCTTGCAGCACTTTTGGTCACTGCTTTGGCAGCAGCCGGATGTGGTAAGAAACAGACTGAAGATACAGGTAAGGATGGCCAGGTAACCGTGGCTCCAGCTGAGAATACAGATACAGCTTCAAGTGATGACAGTTCCCTGGTAGATATGCAGAAATCTGACGATGCAGATATCAAGAATGTGATTGGTGATAAGACTTCCACAGCTTCCAAGCTGATTCTTGTGAACGGTACCGGAGCTGCTGTGAAGGGACTTTACATTCGTCCGACTACGGATGACGATGATGACTGGGGCACAGAGCTGATCAATGGATTGTTTACTTTGAATGATGGTGACAAGGCTCTTTACTATTATGAGCCGGACGAGAAGGATGCAGATGGAAATACGGTGACAAGCTATGACATCCGGATCACGTATGAGGATGAGGATTATACAGATTGCTATTTCCGTAAGCTTCCGCTGAAGACAATTTCAAAGATCACTCTTCATATGGAGGGAACTGTTGAGGATGGAATTCCTTATGCTACTTATCTGACAGGAACAAGTAAGACAGAAACTTCTACCTTGAGTGAAGTAATGGCGCGTCTTGGCCTTGATGACAGCGAAGACAGTTCTGAGGATGATTCTCAGGAAACGGATACAGCACCAACGCCTACATCTGCGCCGCAGCAGTCAGATCCTACTGCTGCACCTACATCTGCACCGCAGCCTACAAGTACTCCGGATAATAATGGCGGCAGTAATACAGCACCGAATGATTCCAGTGCAGATAAGGCGAAACAGTATATCGGACAGCCGCTTTCCAGTCTTGTTGCAGCACTGGGAGAGGCTAACGGAAGTGATTATGAGAACGAGCCGGAGACCGGAGAGACAGGATATCATTATTATGACTCTTTCACAGTTTCTACCACTGTTGATGACAGCGGAAATGAGGTTGTTGCCGGAGTATGGTAAAATAAAAGAATAAAAAATAAGGCAGGATAAAAGCATGGAAATGAAAAGAGTTTTATTAAAATTAAGCGGCGAGGCTCTTGCCGGACCGAAGAAAACAGGATTTGACGAGGCAACTGTTCTTGCAGTAGCGAAGCAGATCAAGGCAATTTCTGATGAGGGAGTACAGATCGGCATTGTGATTGGCGGTGGAAACTTCTGGAGAGGACGTACCAGTGAGACGATAGACCGCAACAAGGCAGATCAGATCGGTATGCTTGCTACTATTATGAACTGTATTTATGTATCTGACCTTTGCAGATATACAGGTATGAAGACTGAGATTTATACACCATTTGCATGTGGTGCATTTACAAAACTGTATTCCAAGGACAGTGTAGAAGAGAGCTTTGCACAGGGCAAGCTGGTATTCTTTGCAGGCGGTACAGGACATCCGTATTTCTCTACTGACACAGCTACGGTTCTTCGTGCAGTTGAGATTGAGGCCGATGCGATTCTTCTGGCGAAGGCAGTTGATGGTATTTATGACAGCGATCCGAAGGTAAATCCTGACGCTGTGAAGTACGATGAGATCTCTATTCAGGAAGTTGTTGACAAGAAGCTTGCAGCCATGGATCTTACAGCTTCTATTATGTGTCTGGAGCAGAAAATGCCGATGATGGTATTTGCTCTTGATGAGGAGAACAGCATTATCAACACCGTTCACGGAAAATTTTCCGGAACAAAGGTTACTGTATAAGCGCGTTTCTGTTCACTGGCAACATAAGAGCAGCAGACAAGAGCCTGTCTGAAAAATCATTCCGGCAGTCTGTACCATATTATACGCGCAGAAAATAGGATAATACTGCTTACCGGCAGAAAATCATAAAGAGGGAGATTAATTTTATGGATGAAAGAATTCAGAAGTATGAAGAGAAAATGAAAAAGACATTGGGCAGCTTGGAAGCAGAGCTGACTACTATCCGTGCAGGACGTGCCAATCCGCATATCCTTGACAAGCTGACAGTAGATTACTACGGAAGCCCTACACCGATTCAGCAGGTGGCAAATATCACGGTTCCGGAAGCTCGTATGATCCAGATCCAGCCATGGGAATCCAGCCTGATCAAGGGAATTGAGAAAGCAATCCTTACTTCTGATCTTGGCCTGAACCCGAATAACGATGGAAAAGTGATCCGTCTTGTTTTCCCGGAGCTTACCGAGGAACGCCGTAAAGATCTGGTTAAAGATGTTAAGAAAAAAGGCGAAGCAGCTAAGGTTGCTGTCCGCAACATCCGCCGTGATGCCAACGATGCATACAAGAAGTTGAAAAAAGAAGAGGATGTATCTGAGGACGAGATCAAAGAGTTAGAGGATAAAGTTCAGAAGCTTACAGACAAATACATCAAGGATGTAGATGCTGCAGTAGAAGCAAAAGGTAAGGAGATTATGACTGTATAAGGGCATATTACCTGAAGCGCAGAGCTGTTTGGACTAAAAATCTGCAAAACAGGATCCTTTTATAAAGAAACCGCAAAAAGAGCTCTTTAAAAAGAGCTCTTTTCTGCCCTTGTGTATGAAATTGTACGAATAATCTGAACGCTTATAACGAAAAAAGAAAAACAAAATACAAGGAGAAAAATATGAACGTACCCAATCATATTGCCATTATTCTGGACGGCAATGGCCGCTGGGCAAAGGCAAAGGGACTGCCTCGTGGCTATGGACATGTTAAGGGCTGCGCCAATCTGGAGCAGGTCTGCTATGATATTAAAGATCTGGGCGTGAAATATCTGACAGTATATGCTTTTTCCACGGAGAACTGGAAACGCTCCAGAGAAGAAGTGGACGGGCTTATGAAGCTGTTTCGTAGTTATCTTAAGAAATGTATCAAGATATCCCGGGATAATAAGATGAAAATCAAAATTATCGGCGATATTTCTGCTTTTGCACCGGATATTCAGGAAAGCATCCGTAAGCTGGAGGAGTTTTCCAAGGATTATGATGAGCTGTACTTCCAGATCGCCATGAATTACGGAAGCCGCGATGAGATTACAAGAGGAATGCGAAAGATGGCACAGGATGTGGCGGATGGAAAAGTTTCTCCGGATCAGATCACAGAGGATACGATTGGAAGCTACCTGGATACTGCAGGAGTGCCGGATCCGGATCTTCTGATACGCACCAGCGGAGAACAGAGACTTTCCAATTTCCTTATGTGGCAGCTGGCTTATACGGAATTTTATTTTACAGACGTGGCATGGCCGGATTTCCATAAAGCAGAATTAGTACAGGCTATTGAGAAATATAATCAAAGAGACAGAAGATATGGCGGTGTGAAGGAGGAGTAAGATGTTTAAAACACGTCTTTTAAGCGGTATTGTGCTGGTCGCAGTTGCGCTTCTGACTATTATCAGTGGAGGTTATGTGCTGTTTTTTACACTGCTTGGGATCTCTCTGATCGGAATGCAGGAGCTTTATAAGGTTATGAAGGTTCGGGAAGACCATTTTAATGCCCTGGAAATTGCAGGCTATTTTGGAGCTGTGATCTACTATGTGCTGATGTCGCTGGATTTTGAAAAATATGGAATGATGGGCGTGATCATTTCGTTCATGATGTTTATGTTCGTTTACGTATTTACTTATCCCAAGTTCAAGGCAGATCAGGTAATGCCGGCGTTCTTTGGGGTGGTATACGTGGCTGTGATGCTCTCCTTTATTTATCTTACCAGGAACCTTCCGGATGGAAAATTTCTGGTATGGCTGATCTTTTTATGCTCCTGGGGATGCGATACCTGCGCATATTGTGTGGGAATGCTGATCGGCAGGCACAAAATGGCACCAATCCTCAGCCCGAAGAAATCAGTAGAAGGTGGAGTAGGCGGCGTGGCAGGCGCTGCGCTTCTGGGCGCAATTTATGCAGCAGCAACTGGCGGAAAGATTGCAGAGTATGCGCTGATCTGTGCAGTCGGAGCACTGATCTCCATGGTTGGAGATCTGGCTGCTTCTGCTATTAAGAGAAATCAGGGAATCAAGGACTATGGCAAACTGATCCCGGGACACGGTGGAATCCTGGACAGATTTGACAGTGTGATCTTTACAGCTCCGGCTATTTATTTCCTGGCGAAGCTTGTGCTGGGAATCTGATTCCGGATTGGCAGCGGGAAGCATAAAGGAATAAGAAGTGTGGAAATGATAAGATGTGATTTGTCCCTGAAATGGACTGAGAGGAATTTCAAATGAAGAAAATTGCAATTTTAGGCTCAACTGGTTCCATCGGTACACAGACCCTGGATGTAGTGAGAGCTAACGGCGATATAGAGGTGCTGGGAATCAGTGCAGGAAGAAATGTGAAAATGCTGGAAGAACAGGCAAGAGAATTTCATCCTCAGCTGATTGCAGTGTGGGATGAAAATGCGGCAAAGGATCTGGCTGTCCGCCTTTCAGATATGGATGTAAAAATTGTGTCTGGCATGGAGGGACTTCTGGAGCTTGCACGTATGCCTCAGACAGATATTCTGGTTACCGCTGTTGTGGGAATGATTGGAATCCGTCCTACAATGGAGGGAATCAAGGCGGGCAAGGACATTGCCCTTGCAAACAAAGAGACATTGGTAACAGCAGGTCATCTGATCATTCCGATGGCAAAAGAGCATGGAGTTCAGATCCTTCCGGTAGACAGTGAGCACAGTGCTATTTTCCAGGCTCTTCATGGGGAAAAGCGGGCGCAGGTTGAGAAGCTTCTGATCACAGCTTCCGGTGGTCCCTTCCGTGGAAGAAAAAGAGAAGAACTGGAACATGTGACGCTTGCAGATACCCTGAAGCACCCGAACTGGGTAATGGGACAGAAGATCACAGTAGATTCTGCAACCCTGGTCAATAAAGGTCTGGAGGTTATGGAAGCCAGATGGCTGTTTGATGTGGATTTGGATCATATTCAGGTTGTTGTCCAGCCAAAGAGCATTATCCATTCGATGGTAGAGTTTAAAGATGGTGCGGTTATGGCGCAGCTTGGAACTCCGGATATGCGGCTTCCAATCCAGTACGCACTCTATTATCCGGAACGCAGATATCTGGATGGAGAGAGACTGGATTTCCATAAATTGAAAGAGATTACTTTTGAAGATCCGGATATGGATACATTCCTGGGGCTTCCAATGGCTATGGATGCTGCAAGAAAAGGCGGCAGTATGCCTACTGTGTTTAACGCAGCAAATGAGCTGGCTGTGAAGAAGTTTTTACAGGAAAAAATCGGCTTTCTGGATATTTACGACATTATTGCACAGTCTATGGAAAGACATACAGTGATCCGGAATCCGGATCTGGAGGAGATACTGGCAGTAGAAGACGAGACTTATAAATGGATTGAAAGCAGGTGGTAGGTTGAAGATTATTCTGGCATTATTGATTTTCAGTGCGATCATTCTTTTTCATGAGCTGGGGCATTTCCTTCTTGCAAAGAAAAATAAGATCGTAGTAACGGAGTTTTCCCTTGGAATGGGACCAAGGCTGCTTAGCACAGAGAAGAATGGAACCAGGTATTCTCTGAAGCTTTTGCCTCTTGGCGGTTCCTGTGCCATGCTGGGAGAAGATATGGAGGATGAGTCCAAGGGGACTTTCAATGGTGCACCAGTGTGGGGAAGAATCGCTACAGTTGCAGCAGGACCGGTATTTAACTTTATCCTGGCCTTTGTGTTTGCAGTGCTCATTGTTACGCTGGTGGGCTATGACCCGGCAGAGGTTACGCAGGTGGAGAGTGGTTCTACTGTGGCTGAAGCTGGTCTTCAGGAAGGGGATATTATCAAAGAATATCAGGGGTATCATATTGATCTGGCAAGAGATCTTTATCTGTATATGTATCTGAATAATCCACAGGAGGATGAGACCATTCATATGACTGTGGAGAGGGATGGCAAAGATGTGGAGCTGGCCTTCAAACCAGACGTACAGGTGAGATACCTTCTTGGCTTTAACAGAAAGAGTACCGATTCTCTTGAGGTGGCATCCCTGATTCCGGGAATGGGCTTATCTGAAACTGGTGTGGAGCCTGGGGACGTGATCACTTCCATTAATGGTACCAGACTGGAGAGTTCGGACGATTATACTGCATATCTTGCAGAGCATCCTCTCACAAGTGAGCCTGTGACCATTACTTATGAGCGTGATGGCCTGGAATACAACGCTGAGGTAACTCCATCGGAGTCCCGCACAGCAGTGCTTGATTTTTCTTATAATCTGGCGTACACGAAGACACAGGGATTTGAAGTGCTGAAGTATGGAACGCTGGAAGTAAAATATATGATCCGCTCTACCTTACTCAGCCTAAAAGAGCTTCTTACCGGCGGGCTGGGCGTAAAGGATTTAAGCGGTCCGGTTGGCGTAGTTGATGCAATTGGCAGCACCTATGAGGCAAGTAAGAGTGAGGGCATGCTGACTATCTGGGTAAATATGCTGTATATGGCAGCACTTTTATCTGCAAACCTTGGTGTTATGAACCTTCTTCCGCTTCCTGCACTGGATGGTGGCCGGCTTGTATTTCTGATTATCGAGGCTATCCGGAGAAAACCGGTGAACAGACAGATTGAGGGCATGGTTCATTTTGCAGGTTTGATGGTGTTGATGCTTTTGATGGTTGTAGTTATGTATAATGATATTTTGAAGATTTTTTAATCTTTTTGAAATGAAAAAGCTGTAAAAAAATGAAAGCGAAGGCTATGTGTATCAAACGGATATGCATAGCCTTTTTTTGATGCAGCAGACAATTCTGCAGCAAATTCCTATTACCCAAAAAAGCTTTTCCAGGCAGTGAGAGGAAATAACGGAAATGCAGATGAGGGGGATGGTCTGCTGCAGGCGGCAAATCTTGCAAGGGGATTCCTTTTTATAGGGAAAACTTCCGAATATGTAGTAATAAAAACTACATAATAAAGTGTCGAATAAAAGTAAAACTTGACATAAAAACAATAATGCTTTATACTAAAATAGTTTTAAAATCAAACTAAATTAAAGCATGGAGGATATTGTTTTGGATAGAGAATACAAAAGCAGTTTGAGATGTTTGAAAATTGGAGATAAGGTGGCAGAACTTCCTATTATTCAAGGGGGAATGGGCGTGGGAGTGAGCCGTAGCTCCCTGGCTGGCGCAGTGGCAGCAGAAGGAGGAGTGGGAGTTATTTCCACAGCTCAGATCGGATATGATGAGGCTGGCTTTGAAAAAGACCAGGCGGGGTGCAATCTGAAGGCAATAAGAAAGCATATATGGATGGCAAGGGAGATTGCCAAGGGAAAAGGGCTGGTCGGTGTTAATATTATGGTAGCGCTGAAACATTATAAAGAGCATGTAAAGGAAGCTGTGGAATGTGGTGCAGATGTGATCATCAGTGGCGCAGGACTTCCCATGAATCTGCCAGAGCTGGTACCGGAGTTTTGCAGAACAAAGATTGCGCCTATTGTTTCTTCAAAAAGGGCAGCAAATCTGATTCTGAAAATGTGGGCACATCGATATAACCGGACTGCAGATCTGATCGTAGTGGAAGGACCGGAGGCAGGAGGACACCTGGGATTTTCCAGGGATCAGCTGGCTCACAGGGATGAGATGGATTTTGACCAGGAAATCCGGGATATTATTGCATGTAAAAAGGAATATGAGGAAAAGTTTGGCCGGGAAATTCCAGTGGTAGTTGCTGGCGGAATTTTTGACCGGAAAGATATTGATCATGCTATGGCACTTGGGGCAGATGGTGTGCAGATCGCAAGCCGGTTTGTAGCGACAAAGGAATGCGATGCCGATGAAAGGTATAAACAGGCGTATGTAAATGCAAGGAAAGAGGATGTGCAGATTATCCAGAGCCCTGTAGGAATGCCTGGAAGGGCGCTTTGCAATCCTTTTATGAAACTGGTAGAGAATGGACGGATTCCAGTAAAGAAGTGCTATAACTGCCTGGAAAAATGTAATCCAGGACAGGTTCCGTACTGCATTACCAAGGCATTGATCGATGCGGTGGAGGGAGATGTAGAGAATGGATTGATGTTCTGTGGGGCAAATGTTGGAAGGATTGACAAAATTACTTCAGTGCATGAATTGATGCGGGAATTGGCAGAAGGCTGATGGTTAGCCGGTTCCTATATGGTGATGTTGCTGACAAACGGCATGTCCGTTTAGAGTATAAGGTTTAGATTAGAATTTTATGGCGGGAGAGAAAATCCCGCCATATTATGTTTATTGTAATTCTGCAATCCGGGTGACGCCTACGTAAATTTCCTGAATTTTGTACCAGGTGGTATAATCTACGATTCCGGTTTCCGGAAGACCGAAAATATTCTGGAATTTGCGGACAGAGGCCTGAGTCTGGGCACCATAGATTCCGTCCGGATTTACTTTTGGAAGAGCAGGGTAGGCCTGGCTGATAGCATTTAGCTGTTCCTGAAGCTGGAGTACTTTGCTGCCGGAAGCACCAATATCCAGGTCATATCCTGGCCAGGAGGAAGGAATCCCGGAGACTTCTTCTGCCACATTGATATACATATCGTTTCCGTAGAAATACCGTAGGATTTCAATAGCAGAATATCCCTGGTCTCCAAGCCGCTTGCTTCCCCACTGTGTCATCCATCCTCTGTCCCGGCACTGCACCCGCTCTCCGTCGCAGTACTGGGTAAGAATTGGCTGACGGACGTTAGGACGGGATAGATAATTCTCGAAAAGTTCGTCTACAATGCGGTCGATAGAGTCAAAGATGTTTCGTCCGCGGATCCATTTGTGGTCGTAGGCGGTGGAGGAGGTGATGGTGTAGTCTTTCCCTTTATTGCGGTACCACTCCGTGTATACCCGGTTTAGGGTAAAGGACATAATTGCCAGGATGTTGGCGCGGATAGTGTCGTCAGGCCAGGTGGCATAGATTTCGCTGCTTGCTACATTTTTGATATAGTCGCGGTAGCGGACATAATAATTAGAGGCGGAGTTATCACCTACAGGCCCATCGTGCACTACAATGTATTCCGGAATTACGACCTTGCTTAGAACAATTTCGCCAGTTTCGTGTACTGGTTTAATTTCAGATTCCTGTATTTTTGGTGGATATTCATAGAAAAGTGTATGGGGAGGAATGACAATTCTGTTTTCCGAAACAGTGTCTTGCCTGGGATTCAGAAGGACAGGCTGTTTGGCCAGAACCGCAGGCAAGACTTCTGTGCCTGCGATTTCCTCCTGGTGAAAATCCTCGGCTTTGATCTGCATGGAATATTCTGCATAAGGCTGCGCCTCCTCGGAAGCATTCAGGCTGTATTCCAGAGGAGGCGTTTTTAATTGAAGGACAGGGGTGTTGCCGGAAGAATCCGTGCGGACTTCTTCAATGACACTGTTTGGATCACCTGTATAAGAAATACGGACCAGTGCATTTTCCACAGGGCGGTTGTCTGTTTTTGAATGGACCGTTATCTGTAAGGTACCCTGGTCTACATTTTCCTGCTGTGCACATAAGGCTTTTCTGTAATACATGGACGACCTCATAAAATGCTCTTCCAGGTATTATATGCTAAAAATGCAATTGTGAAAACATAATTCAGGGATGTTTGTGGGGATGAGAATATATTATAATAGTAAAGAGGCAGCAGGACAGCGGTGCCTACGGTGAAAAAAACGAAAGAAGGAATAAAATGAAACACTTAAGAAAACAAATTGCAGGCTATCTTTTAACGCTTATTCTGCTTATGGCAGGAATCGTATTCCCTGGAAGTGGGGAAAAGGTTCTGGCATCTGGCGGCAGCATGACTGTGCATTTCCTGGATGTGGGACAGGGATTATCCATTCTGGTGCAGTCAGAGGGACAGAATCTGCTGTATGATGGTGGTCCAAGAAGCGCGTCCAGCTATGTGGTGTCCTATTTGCAGGAGCAGAATGTGTCAGAAATTGATTATCTGATTTCATCCCATTACGATGAGGATCATGTGAGCGGACTGATTGGCTGTCTGAATGCATTTCAGGTGGACAATGTGATTGGAGCAGATTATATCCATGATTCTTCCCTTTATGGCTCTTTTATGGATGCAGTGGCAGCACATGGGCTTGAAGTACAGCATCCGGCAGTGGGGGCGGAGTATACATTTGGCTCGGGAGAATTTACAATTCTTTCACCAAAGGAAATCAGCAAAGAGAGTAATGCTAATTCGGTGGCAATTAAGCTGACGAATGGAGAAAACAGTTTCGTTTTTACCGGGGATGCAGATTTTAACTGTGAGGCAGATATGGTGAATTCCGGGCTTGATCTGAGCTGCGACGTGTTAAGTGTGGGCCATCATGGATCTGCTACATCCACAAGCTGGGATTTTCTTCAGGCTGCAGTTCCGGAATTTGCAGTGATCAGCTGCGGCGCAGGAAATATGTATGGTCATCCGCATGCGGATACCATGGAAAAACTGTCAGATATGGGAATTCAGGTATATCGCTCTGATGAACAGGGAACCATTGTAGCTTCTTCGGATGGAAGTGCTATTACCTGGAGTGCAGATCCTTGCAATGATTATACTTCAGGTGATGGAGAAACAGCTGGGCAAAGTGAAGGGGAGAAGGGATTTACAGCTGAAGATAATAGCGGAACTGATGCAGCTGCAGCATCAGAAAAGTCAGAACAGATTGCTGCAGCAGATGACAGTCAGGAGGAAATGGTATGGATATCTGCTACAGGAAGTAAATATCACAGTATTCCTGACTGTGGAAATATGAATCCGGATAAGGCATATCAGGAGCCAGTCTCACAGGCTGAGGCTCAAGGATATGAAGCTTGTAAGAAGTGCTTTTGATTATATATATTTAACCGAAATTTTCCATTATATTTCGGAATATCCCTTTTTTATTTGGGAAAATTCTGGTATACTAGAGCGTGTTTGAAAAAGGCTTTCTGCAAGATGTGCGTCACAATTTGTGGGAGATTTTGCCCGGATGAGGGCGCCGTAGCGGGCTACGGCAACCGAATTCGGGCAAAATATACCGCAAAGTGGGGCGTGCAGATTGCAGGAATGATTTTTCAAACAGGCTCTAAAGTGTATGCTTAGTAGAACGTACGGAATATAAAATATAATAACTGTGTAGTTTTCGGACCGTAATCCGTGAGGGCTCCGGCAGTTATAAATAAATTGGTGGTGTAAAATTAGTGAGTGAACAGAAAAGAGTAATTTATACAAAGGAGGAACTGGCTGCGAAGGTAAAGGTTCCGGCTATCGTGGAGCAGGATCTGAAGCGCATTATCAGTGATCGCCTGGAACAATGCGGTCTGTATTACAGATGCTTTTCCAGAATCAAGACAGCTTCTTCTATGGCTCATAAATTTGCTCTGAAAGATTATGGCGCGGAGAATAAGAAACTGCAGGACCTGGTAGGTGTCCGTATTAACCTGTATTTTGATGATGATGTAGAAATCTGCCAAAATATTGTGGAAAATACCTTTGATGTGATTGGCTGGTCCACTTCGGAAAGAAGCGAGGAGGAGTTCAAACCTACGAAATTAAACGGCGTGTGCCGTCTTCCGGAATATTTGAGATCAGAGATTTCAACAGAGACCTGGGATATGTATATTGATGATACCTTCGAGATCCAGATTAAGACCATGTTTTTTGAGGGCTGGCATGAGATCGAGCATGATATGCGTTATAAAGGAGAGGAACTGTGGAAGAATTACAAGGGCTTTTCCAGATACTTTAACAGTATTCTGGCAACTTTGGAGCTTTGTGATAAATCCATGGTTACCTTGTTTGAGGATCTGGGACATTCCCTTTATAAATCAGGCAGATGGAGTGATATGATCAAGAGTCATTTCCGCCTGAAACTGGGAGAGGGACAGCTTTACCCTGAGGTGGCGAAGCTTCTGGATGAGGATTGTGACCAGCAGGTGGAGAATCTGGCCAAGCGTATTTATAAGACCAGCAAGCAGACACTGGTAGACCAGCTGCTTCATCGCAGCCGCAAGGTACCGATCAATGTAAATACGATCATTGCCCTGTTAAACGACAGTCAGTTCCATGACAGTCGTCTGACCGCTATTTTTAAGGAGCGTGATGTTTATAACGATGGGCGTGAAGAGAGCCTGGGAGAGTCCTGGCATTATGAGATGAAGCCTTTGATCCGTCACAATGTATTCCAGATGTGTACAGAGGTGGACGGGAGCAGGATGAGAGAGGAACAGCTGGCTTCTGCTACGGAGATTTTTCAGCAGGCAGCAGACTGTATATATGGCTGGATCGTGGGAAAATACGGCGGATTGTTTAAACAGATGCCACAGAAGACCAGCACCTATCATGCGGATATTCTGGCTTATCATGTGGCTGTGAATTATGATCCGGGCAACCGCCACCTGAATATGCATGTAAGACATATGGATATGGAAGTGGGCGGCCGGATCTGGTATTCCGAGGCAGGGCTTGAGGTATCCCGTCAGGAGAAAGTAATCCTGAAGGTTTGCAACGGATATGCACAGCCGGCCAGAGAGCATACTATCCAGGATCCGGGAGTAACCTTTTTCAGCTATCCGGGCTATTATAAGACAATTGTAGATAATATCGGAATTGTTAATGGAATTGAGTGCTCTAACCGAAGAAGGATCCTGCGGGAGGAGATGTTTGGAAATCTGATCACAGCGCTGAAGGATTCCGAGCGTTTATTCCCGGTCGTGGTGATCGTTTCCAGAGAGACTTCAGATGGAATGATGGATGAAGACTGGCTTGGCCAGTTCCGCGTATCTGATTTTACAAGAACGGTATGGCGTTATTCCCATGTGTTTACTGCCCATGAGTCTACCGGAAAGAAATTCTTGAAGCTTGCAGGGATTGATCTGCGCCAGATTGATGATATTCCCAGACTTTATATTTTCTGGCCAGGAGGAGACGTAGATGATTACGGTCCGGAGGATGTGACGAACTGCAGTTTTGGACGTCACCTGGAAGCGAGAGGCGACGCCCGCACCTACGATATTGTCCGCGGCGGACAGGCATTTTACCATAAGATCGTTACAGATCTGCGTGAGTGGAATATTTCCGCAGATATGTGGGAAGGATTTAAACTGGAGACAGTGACGGAATTGCCGAAATAGAATGATAGAAGTACCACTGGCAGTTGGTGAGAAAATTAAGACGACGATTTTCTTATCAGCTGTTGGTGGTGTTTCTTTTATGACTGAATATAACTTGGCGTTTAAAAGAGAAAATCTGTTAGGTTATAACGTATACTTGTACCTTCAAAAATAAAACTATTTTGTAGTGGTTAATTCGAATTTAAATGTAAAATACAAGAATAAAATGCAAAAATAAAATAAAAGCACAAGAAATAAAATAAAACGCAAGATATTCTTGTGAAAAAGCATTGACGTTTATAGAAAATATGGTATCCTATAATAGAAAGGAGTGTGAAAATATGACGAAAAGTGCAAGAATACAAGAAAAAATCATAGAAATTTTGGCTGATGGAAATTATCATACTGTTCAAGAAATTAAAAGTTTTCTACGGAAAGCAGGAATTTCTGATTATTCAGAGGGGCAGTTCTCTGGCTCATTAAATACTTTGCTTAGAAATCAATCCATTCAAAAAATGGATAGGGGGATTTATAAAATAAAACAAAATTGGGGAGGTAAAGATTTTATGAAAACTTGTTTTGTAGTATCTCCTATTGGAGAAACAGATAGTGAAATAAGGAGTAATGCAGATAAATTATTCAAATATATTATTAGTCCAGTTTGTGAAAGTTGTGGCTTTGAACCTGTACGAGTAGATCAAATTAATGATTCGGATTCAATTACACAAACTATTATTGATAAGCTTTTATCATCGGAGCTTGTCATAGCTGACATTTCGGGGCATAATCCTAATGTTTTTTTTGAAATGGGATATAGAAAATGTACAGACAAGCCGATTATTCACTTAAAAAAGAAAGGCGAAACTATACCATTTGATGTAAACACAGTAAGAACATTCGAGTATGATCTAACCGATTTAGATAATGTAGAAGAAACTAAGAAACGTTTAGAACAAACAATAGGGACCTTTTCTTTTGAGAACAAAACTAATGCATTGGGACAAGATGAAGAAAACAATAAGCAGCTTTTTTTTCAAAGTATTCTTACTATGCTGTATCAAATTCAAGATTCTATTACTGAATTAAAAGAGCAAATAAATAAAAAAGATACAGAAACGATACAAGCAATAATGCAAACAAGCTTAAATAATGCCCAAAAAGAAGAATCTACGGATGTTGTTATGATGAAAACGTTGTTACCCGAGTTGATTAAAAATCCAAAATTATTCCAAAATTTAATGCAATTTGCCGAAATGACTAATAAACCTAAGAAGCAATAAAAAAGAGATAATCATAATTGTTGAGGACGAAATTTGCTGAGGGTCTTTTGTGAGATAAATTGTACTCTATAAACTGAATAAAATTTAAAGATAAATTTGTATTTCTGTACAGACTTTAGGAACGGATTACCAAAATTATACGTATCCTAAAAACTATGTAGAAATTATAGCTATTTCACTGTAAAATGTTTATACTGCTATTATGCATGAAAACGTAGAAATGCCTTTTAACTCCTCAAGATTATGCAGAAGACTATTATATACGAGCTTTAGACATTATTTTCTCATACATTTATTCGAGGAAGATACACTAATGTTTATAGTAAAGTTCCAGAAAATACAGTTCCTGTTTGCGATTTGAACGCTTGAATGGATTATATCCAAACGAAGAAAGGATAGCTATAGCTACGTATCATTTGCTAAAGTTACGCAGAGCATGTTGTTTCATGCTTAAAATTGCTGGGTAGAGATTTTTAATGATTTTGAGGTGACGTGCATGACTAATCTCATACCTAATCGTTCTAAAATGGTTTCTGGGATATGTCGGATTAAATGATTGCTGGATGTATTTATCATTTTCATGACGATTGTAGTGAAAAGTGACAGCGTCTGCTTGTTTATCATCCTTGCGAATTCTGAATGTGGCAATGACTGTCTGTCAAAGATAACATCTGATGAATTTTTCGGCTACTTCAGAGTTACACTTGTTGTGCGTTGCATAATCCTTTTTTTTGTGGTTGATATAGTATTGGGACATCGCCTTTTTGAAGATATCTGTGAGACTAGATTGTAACAGTATGAAAAAGTTACGGAGATATTTATCAATGGTAAGAATAAAATGGAATTTTGCAAGTAAGGAGGGAGCCATAGATATGACTCCCAGGAGTTTTTATTTGACAATTATGTAGTCTATGCGATTGATGGTTTGGATACGGTTAGAATCTTTTAACAGCTTTATTGATTTATTTAACTGAGTACTAGAAATATTTGGATATAATTTTTCTAAGTAGAATAGAATATTTGTTTTTGCTAAAGGTTCGTTTTCGGAAAGGATGTTAATTATGTCCTCAGAAATAAGTGCTGTGTAATGATTGGCTTCTTCGGTGGCAATAAGTTTATCAAGTTTGTCTTGAGTATATTTATCGAGGAACATGTTATCGATTAATGCGATGAATTCATCTGTAGTACGTTCGGTCTGAGTGACTTTCATACTGTTTGAGATTTGAAATTGGTCCCCCATGGCAGTATTGAATTTTAATTCATTTTTAGAAACATATTTTAAATCAAAAATGTTGCAATCTACTAAGTGAAAACCGTAGCATTTATTATTATTAATAATACTTTGATGTTCTATTGATAGAATAAAAAAGAATGCATCAGGATTATTTATGTAAAAAGGACGTATTTTACGGAATGAAGTGAGGTTAGATCCTTTTCCTGCATTATTTCCTTTTGCAAGTGAAGCAGATTTAACATCAATTAATATATCGTATGTTATTCCATCTAATTCAAGTGATATGTAAATGTCTTCAAGACTGCTACTTTCTTTACTTGCAACAGATTTAATATTTGTATATATACTCGAAGCACGATTGAATATTTCATAAGTCCACTCATCAATAAAAGGACCTGCGATTTTATGGATATCTTTTTCGGGAACATTACAGTCTAAATTTGTGTTAATTTTAACTAAATTTGTCATAGGTGAAGATAATGCGGATTTTATAATATCAATGAGAAATTTTTGTAATCGTTGGGATGTTTCGAAGTGATGATTCATTTTGTATCCTCCTTTTTGGTTATTTCAAAGTATTATATCATAATATGTTGAAGAAAGGAATGATTTATATGGATATAAATTTGGAAGCAATTTGTGGAGATGCTATCATAGAGTTAAAAAAAATAGAGTCTAATTCTGTGGATTTGATTGTAACAGATCCACCCTATAATTTGAATAAACACTATGGCAATAATTATGATAAATTTGAATTTGATGAGTATTTAAATTTTTCTAGAGAATGGATAAAGGAGGCTGTAAGAGTATTAAAACCCGATGGTACAATGTATGTGTTTATGGGAATGAAATATATATCATATATTTATAATGTTTTGGAAAAGGAAATGGAAATGTACTTTAATTCCTGGATTACTTGGTATTATACTCAAGGAATAGGAAAAACTAAAGGCTATTCTCCTAGACACGATGATATACTTATGTTTACAAAAGATAAGAAAAGGTTCAAATTTAATTTAGATGAGATTAGGGTGCCTCAGAAGTATTATAGATCTGTTAATAATATGAGAGGAGCGAATCCTGGAAATGTATGGGAATTTTCACATATGCATTATTGCAATAAGAATAGAATGAAACATCCGACTCAGAAACCGGAAGGATTATATGAAAGAATGATATTAGCGTCATCTGATGAGGGCGATGTGGTGTTAGATCCTTTTCTTGGTAGTGGTACATTGTTACGTGTGTGCCAGAACACTAATAGAAATGGTATTGGTATTGATATAAATCCAGAATATATTCGGATGTCAAAGGAACGATTAGAAGAAAAATTTTTGGGATTTGACAGTATTGATGAGAGAATGAAAAGAGTACCAAACGATTTGAATAATGCTGAAATCAGAGAAAATTATATAAAAAATCATATTAGCTGGTTTTTGAAAAACCATCAAGATGCAATTGATGATTTTATGAAAGAGGTAAAAGAGAAGTATTATGATAAGATGAAAGAGACAAACCAATTATATTTATTTAAAACGTATACATCATATAAGTGCAGAAAGAAATAGAATGATTATGATATTTTGTTAATGGCTATAGTGTGGAAAATAGTGTGACAATACGATCCGTGCAACAGGTAGAAAATAGATAAAATGTTTCAAATTCTGTCGAATATTAACAAAAATAACATATAAAACTTTAAAAAGAAGTGATTGAGCCACTTGAATATTTTGGATAATCAAAGTTCTTGAGGGTTTGCCAAACTTGTTGAGGGTCTTTTGTGAGGGTTTCGCTATAAAAACCGGAAGTTTGCCCCTCACGAAGAGAGCCCCTCAACAAGTTTGATTACCCAATATTTTAGGAAAAGACACCCTTTGTATACCTCCTGAACATTCGGAGTCCAAAAAAGCCCGCAAAACAGGCGCTTTGCAGGCTTTTGACACTTCTTGATAAAATAAAAAAATGCGGAAGATGGGACTTGAATTAATTCCATCTTGACAGCGGAAAAATATTGATTTTATGCGGTGTTTTCAATGTGGCACTAAATACCTGTTTCAATAAAAGGGGCAGAAAAGGGGCAACTTTAAAAAATAGATACTTTTGCAATCTGTTCGTTGTCTTTCTCCGTGAGCTTTTTTGTGACATGTAAGTATATTTCTTTGGTAACCTTGCTGTTTTCGTGTCCGAGTCTCCTAGAGATGGTATCAATGCTGATACCTTGCTCCAAGAGAAGAGAGGCATGGGTATGACGCAGGGCATGTGGGGTGATAGCACGCCCTAAGACACGCTTGGAGTTTTCCCTTAAATATTTATTGTAGGAATAATAGTGTATATAAGTTCCATTCCTGGAAAAGAGAAACAGGGCTGGCTTTCCAATATTAAACATTAAGCGTCGGCGGAGCATCAGCGCATTTAATTGTTTGCATACATTTTCCAGTTCCTCCTGCATATACACATCCCTGATCGAACAAAAGCTCTTTGGAGATGTGACGATCTGGTTTATATAATCATAGTTTTTTGTTACATGGATCACCTTGTTTTTAAAATCCACATCTATACGGTCCAAGGCAATCAGCTCACCAACTCTCAGACCAGACAGCGCCATGAATTCAGTACACAGTCTCCAAAGAGTGTGATCCATTCCATCCAATAAGGCTTTGAGCTGATCTGATTCCAGGTACTTATCCTGTATTTTTTGTTTATGAGGAAGATCCTTGAAAGGTTCTATTTTCTCCAGAAAAGTAATGTCACTGATCATATCGTTACTATATCCCCAGCGGATCAGAGCGCGGAAACGAGTAAGGTGTTCATTTAAAGTGCTGTTTTCCTTTCCAGAATCACGAAACCTGCTGCGGACATACTTGGCAGTCATGTGCTCCACAATTGTACTTTCACCAAGCATTTTCATAATGGCATTGCAGGCAAAATAATTTCGGGAGTATGTAGATTGTTTAACGGTCTTTTTCTGATCTTTTCTATATTCCTCAACCAATTCTTTTAAGGTGCACTGATGATCTGGACAGGCTCCCATAGCCTGCTGGATTTTTAATTCCAAAGTCTTCTGTGCTGTTTTTCTGGACTGAGGGGTATTCTTGTCCATTGTGACAGATACACGTTTTGTTTTTCCAGTCAAATAGTCCTCATACCGCTCGCAGAATTTGAATTTGCCATTTTTCGATTCTTCAACCCACATGATATCATCCTCCTTATACGGACCATTCCGGCAGAATCACCGAGATGGTTTCTTTTTTGGTTGAGCCGGCGCAAGTGCCGGGAAAAATAAGTACAAAAATAACAGCCTGCGCGAACAAAGGTTCCGCTTGCATGGCTGCACCGAAGATGATACAATATCTTTGCTGAAAGTAGCGTACATCTTCGGATGTGCTCGCCGGTTCCTGTTGGCGCAGGAGCCGGTTTTTCTTTTATTTAGTTATTTTTAGGACTTTATTATTTACTGGCGAAGCGGTGCACCTGTATTATCGCGGAAATTTCCGAGTGCTATTTTAAAGATATCAACAATCCATCCGATGCCGAACAGTCCAAAAGTACAGGTATATAAAATACCCTTTCCAATCTTTCCGACATAATACTGATGTGCCCCAAACATCCCTAAAAAGACACATAATAGAAGAGCCGTCTTCTTTCTTTTATCACTTGTAATCGTAACATAGTTTGCCATGGAATATTCCTCCTTGTTTTGATTGGCATAAATTGCCTTTTCCTCGGTTGTTGGATTAGAAAAAGCATATTTTTGTAGTAATATTTTGCATTCTTCATTAGAAAAAGCTTTTTCAGCGGTTACTAAATCGCTAATAAGAGCTGAAAAATTTTCTTCCGAACAATATTGTTTATTGAACAGACATTGCGAATAGATAATACTTGGCAGAACTTCCGAATAGTGTTTGCGTAGGTAAAATAAGCGATTAGCAATCCATGCAATAAGAGTCGGTTGGTTTAATCGGGAATATCCATTTATGTCAAAACAAATAGTCATGCAAAAATAGCTGAATGCTTTGACATACATTTTATCGTCTTCTAAAAGTAGTGCCATATTTAAATAAGTTTCTCTTAAATCAGTATATTTAGATTGGAAAGAATACTCTAATATACGATCGTTAAAAATATTCCATATTACATCATTATCAGAATAACAGGGCGGAAAAAGTTGTCTGTGTTTATTATAAATGGACATAGGAATATTATATTTATTCAATTTGGATTTAAGCCGTTCTTCTGGCGCGAGTGTAGGACGATTTTCGCGCGAATCCCAGAAGCTATAAAGCAGTTCTTTTCCTTTATCTGTTAAAATGTAGTGTTTTTTTCCAAAAAAAGAAGAATCGAAGTTGTTAATACGGTTGATTAATTCTTGCTTATTTCCAGAGACTTTAAGGTGATGTTCATGCAAATAAGTTTTATAAACAGCTATTGTTAATAGTTTTTGATCTTCAGTGCTAGTGGATAAGCGTATTAGCCCCTCTGATATACAAAAATCGCAAAACGAGGGTCTATGAATTGTGAGATTTAGTTCTCCCTGAAAATCTTCATCTATTTTAGCATTTTTTAATCGGTTTAATGCTCGGTATTCAATATCACTAAAAGAATTTAAGCTAAAATTCGATTTTACTGTGTTCATTTAATATCCTTTTATAAACCAATAAAATGGTTTGGTTCAGCAACTGTTTTCATTACCGTAAATGTAGGCTCAAAGAAAATTATGTAATTGTCTAAAGTAGCATAAACCCCATGTATGGAATGATAACAATCCAGTGCTTCTTTTAAATATTCTTCTGTAGCATCCAGATATTCTGCCATTTCATATAAAGTACGGCATCCGGCTTCATAGGCATGCACAATCCCAATTAATCCAATTTTAAGGTTGTAACCAAAGAGACGGGCTCTGTATTCCTGTTTTCGGTTGCTGACCTCAGACTGATCAATAATGTCACCAACAGTAGTGTAGTGGTGGCCAAGCTCTTCGGCCAGTACACATGATTTTTCAGCCTGGGTTGAAATGGATTTATTGATTGCTACAGTGCTGTTACAATATAAGCCTTTTATGTTTGGACTATTAAATTCATAGTCCATTACGTCTATACCGTCCGCGCAGGCCTGGTCTTGTAATTCCTCATATGTGCTCATTGTAAACACCTCCCGCTCTAGTATATCTCAATACGTGTACAAAAATCTGTACAGCTGCTTCCCAAAAAGAAAATTGACAAATATTTTGGAGTGACATATAATATATTTAACAAGGGAGCTGGAAGGTGACTGCACTTCACCCAATCCAGCGAATATAGTTAGCTAAAAAATAGCCGTTGATCTCGCCAAAGATTAGGACGGCTATTTTTTATGTGCATATGTAAGTATGGCTACGATTAAATTAGCAAAAGTCAACATAATCATAAATGTCTCGTAATCGCTCATAAACTTCACCTCCTCCGTAAGGTGTCCGGATTAGGCAAAGAGCACGTCCCCCAGTTCCCTGGGCAAATATATTATATTGTCAATGTACATTCTGGCAGATCTGCCAATTATTTCCTTTTGTTTTTTACAAATTCTGCAAACTGGCGAATTTCATTCAATTCGTCTTCGGTGTATTCTTCGCCATCAAAATGAGCTGCAAGAGTGGTAGGTTCTTCAGACGTAAATAATAATTCTCCATCGACAAGCTTTTCCGCGTCAAGTCCTAATTCGCGTGTTATTTTAAGGACATTTGTGATGTTAGAATTTGCGATTCCTCTTTTTAAGATACTGTCTAAAGTAGTCCAAGGCATATTTATTTTCTCTGAGAATTTTTTTAAGCTTCCATATCTGGATATTATTAATTCTTTTATCTTAGATTCTAATTCTTGCATATATAATGCCTACCTTTCTTTGTATCTTTAACGCTATATTAACACTAAAATCTCGAAAAATCAATATAAATATATATAAATCAAAAATAAAATCTCAAAAATTCGAGAAAAACATATTGACAATCACGAAAAATCGTATATACTGTAAATGTAATCACGAAAAATCGTAACAAAGAGACGGAGGTGAGGAAATGTTTCCTAACTTGGAAGCTGAAATGGCAAGATCCAAGATAACCCAATTGCAGATGGCCGAAATGTTACAGGTAACACCAACGACACTTTCTTTTAAGCTAAACGGAAAGAGTTCTCTTTCATTAAAAGAATGCGTGCTCATAAAACAATTAATGTTTCCAGACAAGACACTTGACTATCTGTTTGCAACAGACGAGCAGAAGGAGGTGAGCTGAAAATAAAAAAGATAAAAGACTACAAGCAAATACAGGAAAGGAGATGAAGCAAGATGGAAATTATTGGAGCAAGTATTTTAGTGTCAGTGATCACTACTAAAATATTAGCCACCTACTATTTCAAAAAGGTAGATGGCTATGTTAAAGACATGTGCGAAATGACAACTAAGAATAATGAGAACACATTATCTATTTTACGCAAACTTCAAAGAAATTCTTGCCTAGAGGAGTGAATTGCCCTAGATATTTATGAAGATCAGCTCTCTTAGATGCGTAAAATTGTCGTGCTTTACGCGAAAATTCTAGGTAATAGTCAGTTTGCTCATAAGGCGCATAAACACTAGAGTCTGTAATTGTAGACTGAGTTTCAATTGTAACTATCCCCAGTCTGCTTAAGGAAGAAATTGAACTGCTTGCTTGTTGTATATTTACTCCAGAAAGATTGGGAATATAGACATTTGAAAGATTAATTTCAAACGTCTCTCTAAATTTATTCGCAGTAGAGCTACTCAGAACATAGTCAACAAGTGGAAAACTGTAACGTGGATTCATGCTTTTTAAAATACGTGCATCTAAAGGGCTCATTTGTTTAATTATTTCGGCGAATGAAGGGTGAACTTTTTCAACATAAGCACAGTTTACGGACTTACTGATTAAATTGACGAACATTTTGCGAAGTTCTTCTGATTCGATACAGTATTTAGAATTTTCAAGTGCTTGAGCAGTTGTTTGAATATCCGGCTCAATAAGGTTTTCGGGAGGGACATTAGCAATTGCCTGAGACAATTCGTAATTGTATATCTCCAAATCATGGGCATATTTCATGCGGCGTTTATTAGCTTGGTGAGAAATTCCTCCAAAAACTAAAAACCATGCATCAGATAGAGTTTGACCAATTGATTTTGTTGGGGCATCGGAGAGATTTTTTAAAGCATTATCAACTGAATCTGGAAGTTCAGGAATATCAAAAGGAAAAGAATTTTTTTCTGACATTATTAGTACCTTCTTTCTTATGTATTTGGCATGACAGTACCGATATTTACAGAATAGGAGTGTAAGGAAGAAAAGTCAATGAAATTTGGAGAAGTAACAGAAAAGGAGATGAGGAAGATAGAGAATACAGCATTACTGATAAATTTATTTGCAACGCTGTTGAATTCGATAGCAATAATTTGCCTTGCACTTAGCATGAGAAGATAACGGGAGGTAAATAAAAGATGGTTTACACAGAATCCATACGGGGATATCCGTACATGAGAAAAGAGCAGCTTACAAAAGAGTTCCAGATTAGTGCCGGAACTGTGCGGACAAGATTGTTTGAAATTGAAGATGAAATCAAAACAGGGCGTTATAACGATTATGCCATTATCCGGGATGGAAACATTGTCCTGATCAACGTTCTGGTGTTCATTGATTATCTTACTTATCGGCGCCAGCTTCTGGATCGCAATGCCAGAAAGTATGCTCCGGCATTTCATCCGGAAAAGCTGGTACAAATGATTGGCTGGAGCAACCGGGCTGTTGTGGAAGGAGAGACTGGGAATGAAGCGTAACATAATCATATCTGTCATCATAGGCACCCTTGCTACATACCTGCCGTTCTGGCAGTGGGACGGACTGCAGGTTGCAGGAGCACTGGCATTATCAATGCTTGCGTGGATGCTGATACAGGGCACAGAGCCAGAAGGGAAGAGAACATGAGCGTTGGTGAATTAGTTGCGCTAGGAATTTTAGTTGTAATTTGGATTCACTCATTACTGAAAAATTAATGAGCAGCAATGTAGCCCAAAAGAAGAGCCAAGCCGGAAGGGAGGAGGCCATGATTTTAGAAAAAATGATAGATGAGTTGTATGAGCTTTCGAAGAAAACTATAGCAAGCGGAATCCATATAAGTTTCGAAATAGGATTAGCTGGATATCCATGCCGGGTTTGGGTGGAGGAACCAACAGAAAGTAAAATGACTACTTATGATATTTATCGTGACGAAGCGCTGATGAAAGAATCCGTTAAAAACTACGAAGCAGCCAGGGAGCATCTTACACGGTTGTTAAAAGAAAATGGATCCTGAGAGTTGGGAGCTCATCAGGATCCGGTGTCCAAATGGACAAAAACAGTTTATCACCCTCTTATTGTAGAGGAGAAAGAGAGAAAAATCAAGTATGAGAAACAGAATTACAATTGCAAATCCCAACGGAACCGGATATAGGATCCCTGGCTGCAGAGCATCTTCTATTCGCTTGGAGTGGCAGCAGGAGCAGACCGTATTGTTTGGAACGGTGGCAGACCGTTTGGGCGAGTATGAAGACCTTGGATCTGTAGAAGAATTACGTGAATTGAAGAGGGGGAGATAAGGATGAAATTAAACAGATTAGTATCGACTTCAGGAATGGATCATGAGACCTGGCTGGAGTACCGTAAGAAAGGAATCGGCGGTTCGGATGCCGGAAGTATTTGCGGGCTGAATCCATATGCAACAGCAATCTCAGTATATCAGGATAAAATCCAGGAAGAGGTAACTGAGAAAGAAGACAATGAGTCCATGAGACAGGGGCGTGATCTTGAGGAATATGTAGCCAGAAGATTCATGGAGGAGACCGGAAAAAAAGTGCGCCGCGCCAATTCTATTTTTTATATGGAAGAAAATCCTTTTATGCTGGCCAACGTAGACCGGCTGATTATAGGAGAAAACGCGGGACTGGAGTGTAAAACAGCTTCCGCCTATTCTGCAGATAAATGGAAAGATGGACATATTCCGGAATCCTATGAAATCCAGTGCCACCACTATATGGCTGTGACCGGAGCTGATGCCTGGTATATTGCCTGTGTGATCCTTGGCAGGGAGTTCGTGTGGAGAAAGATTGAGCGTGATGAGAGTGTTATCCAGATGCTGATCGAAGTAGAAAAGGATTTCTGGAATAACAATGTACTGGCTAAAAAGATGCCGGCTCCGGATGGAAGTGAAGCTGCAGATAAGATTTTATCCGAATATTTTAAAAATTCAGATCCGGATAAAGTTGTTCCCCTGATTGGCTTCGATGAAAAGCTGAAACGAAGATCAGAGATCCTGGAACTTCAGGACAAGCTGGACCAGGAAAAGAAGCAGATTGAGCAGGAAGTTAAGCTTTTTATGGAAGATGCGGAGAAGGCTGATTCCGATAAATACTCAATTACATGGAAATCCATAGTATCGAGCAGGGTAGATTCGAAAAAGCTGAAGGCAGATTATCCGGATATCTATAAGGAATATGCCAAAGAGTCATCCAGCAGAAGATTTACTGTAAAAGAGATTGCATAACAGGAGGCAGAGAGAATGGGAGTAAAAGATGCGTTAGCAGAGAAAACAGGAAATAAAGGGGAAGTAAAGCTTACCAAGTCCATGAGCATTGCGGACATGATCAAGGCCATGAAGCCGGAGATTGAGAAAGCCCTTCCCAAGGTGATCACCCCGGAACGTTTTACCAGAATGGCGTTATCCGCCTTAAATACCACTCCGAAGCTACAGGAGTGCAGCCAGATGTCTTTCCTTGGCGCGCTTATGAATGCGGCGCAGCTCGGTCTGGAACCAAACACACCGTTGGGACAAGCATATCTGATTCCATACAAGAATCATGGAAAGCTGGAATGTCAGTTCCAGATTGGATATAAAGGTCTGATCGACATGGTTTACCGCAACGACAACATCCAGACTGTACAGGCACAGTGTGTTTACGAGAAGGATGTGTTTGAGTATGAACTGGGGCTTGAGCCGAAACTGGTGCATAAGCCTGCCATTAAAGACAGGGGAGAACTGATTCTTGTGTATGCACTTTGGAAGGCAAAGAACGGCGGATATGGCTTCGAAGTGATGAGTAAAGAAGATATTGACAATCATGCCAGAAGATTCAGCCAGAGCTTTTCCAGTGGATTCAGTCCATGGAAGACAAACTATGAGGAGATGGCAAAGAAAACCGTCATTAAGAAATGTTTGAAGTATGCGCCTTTGAAATCTGACTTTGTAATGCAGCTTTCCAATGATGAGAGTGTGAAGACCGAGCTCAGTGTAGACATGTCCGAGGTGGCAAACGAACAGGAGCCGATTGATGCTGATTACCAGGAAGTATCCCAGGAGGCTCCAGATGGTACAGAAACTGCAGAAGCCGTAAACAACCAGGGCACAGCAGAATAAACAGCAAGTGGTGCTTCCTATCATGGAAATGCGTCATTATATATCACAATACGTTGATACCTGGCAGTACCTGTTCATGCTGCCAGGTAGGAAAGGAGTAAGAAATGCAGCATATTGACATGGAAAAATTCGCAAATGGTGCGTTTACGGAACAGATCAACAGGGAGCTGAAGAAGGTGACGGAGAACATCCAGGATCCGAACACAGACGCAACTGCCAAGCGGAGGATCACTGTTGTGATCGAATTTAAGCCGAATGAGGCAAGGAATTTTGTTACTACGGGAGTACAGGCAAAATCCACCCTGGCACCGGCTCTTGGAGCTGTGACAGCCCTCAGCATGGGCAAAAACATCCGTACAAATGAAGTGGAGGCTGTTGAGATTGGCAGCCAGATCCCAGGCCAGATGACCATTGAGGAGGTAACGGATTCCTTTGATGAGAGGGAAAAAACACCGCGCCAGGTTGATCCTTCCACTGGGGAGATCATTGAACAGGCGGAACATTCAGACAATGTAATTGATTTAAGAGCTAGACAGGCATAAGGAGGAAGAAAGATGATCAAAGAAGCAATCAAGTACATCACAGATTTAAAAGCAGAAGCAATGGAACCGAAAGTTGTCACGATTGCAGGCAAGACCTATTGTGATAAGGACCTGAGCAGATATGACGATGAACCTATGGCGGAGCCAATTGAGGCGTCCAACTTAAGCAGCATGATTGATTATATCTTGAGTTGCACCAAGGAACTCAGAGAGTCCATGATCATTCATGTGATAAGTCCGACAAAAGTAGAACTGTATTCCGGTCTGAATGCAGAGAGAAAAAGAGAGCGCCTGTTTGTGTGCAGGGCTGAGACTCCACGCTTCCGCTATGATGAGTGGTACGATCAGGAGCGTTTTCTCATTGAAATGCAGGCAAACTTTGAAGAGAACACTGATCTGGAAGCTATCCTGAAAGTATCTGGAAATGTTGAGGCAAAAACAACAGCCAATTATGGTGATGACGGCGTTACCCAGAAGACAACCATTAAGCAGGGGATTGCATCAAAAGCAGATGTTCTGGTTCCGAATCCGGTTACCCTTATCCCATACAGGACCTTCCTGGAAGTGAAGCAGCCGGAAAGTGAGTTTGTTTTCCGTATCAAGGACGCTGGTGGTGCTCCGGTATTCAAGATCGTAGAAGCCGAAGGTGGTCTCTGGAAGAATGTTGCAATGAAAGAAATTCGAGATTATTTTGTGCGCAACCTTGAGAGCGAGGAAGATCTTTACAAGCGTTTAACTATTATCGCGTGATAGAACGCTTCCCTGGTCTTAAACAGGCTGGGGAAGTGGAAAGGAAGACTTATATTTATGACAGCAATTTGTTTCACAGTGCCTGGCAAACCTCAGGGAAAAGCCAGGGCGCGTACTTACTATAATGCCAAGAAAAAGGCTATGAGCAGCACAACACCGGATAAAACGGTCCTGTATGAGAATTTTATTGCTACCCGTTATATGGAGGCTGCTGGGGAACAGAGATTCTCAGATGGAGCCTATATCAAAGCGAGGATCCAGGCTTTTTATGAGATTCCCAAGAGCAGTTCAAAGGTGAAAAAGACAGCCATGCTCAGCGGGGAGCTACTTCCTACAAAGAAGCCCGATATTGACAACATCGTAAAAGCTGTTCTGGATGCCCTTAATGAGGTGGCATACCGGGATGATACACAGGTCGTGGAGCTGCAGGTAAGAAAGCAGTACAGTGAAAGACCAAGACTGGAGATCTGTCTGGAAGAACTGGAGGCTTAATCATATATGGCAAGGCGGAAACAGGAAGGAAATCGCTTTTTTCGCCTGGATGTGGATTTCTTCTCAGACAAGAAGGTAAAGATCCTGAAAGCACGTTATGGGGCTGACGGGGTTACCTTATATCTGTATATCCTATGTGAGATATACAAAGCTGGATATTATTTAAAGATTGATGAGGATTTTGAGTTCATTGTCTCAGATGATCTGAGCATGGACAGCAATAAGGTGAAGCAGGTCTTGAACTTCTTATTGGAACGGTCACTGTTTGATAACACACTTTTTCAGTCGGACAAGGTCTTGACCTCTGCCGGAATACAGCGGAGATATCAGGCAATGGTAAAAGCCAGGGCACTGAAAAATCCGATTACAGTAGAGGGTTTCTGGCTCCTTTCGGAGGAAGAAACGGAGACCTTTATTAAAGTGAACCCTTCTTTAAATAATTCCGAGAATAATCCCGATAATTCCAGGAAAAATGAAGATAATTCCGAGAAAAATGATACAAAAGGAAAGGAAAAGAAAGGAGAGTATATATATACGGCTCCGCCGGGTACATACTTTGAAGATTCTTCTCTGAATGATGCCTTCCTGTTATTCCTGAAGGTAAGACAGAACAATGGAGACAGTCTAACAAAGGAACAGGTACAGCTTCTGAGGGAAGAACTCCTGTCCATGTCTGACAAGCCAGAGGAGCTGACTGCCATTGTAAAGAAATCCGCTATGAACGGATGGAAGAGCTTCTACCCTCTGAAAAAAGCAAGAACCAGGAAGACAGAAGCGAAGGGCAGTAAAAACCGGTTCAATAACTTTCCACAGAGGGAATATGACTTTGAAGAATATGAAAAACAGCTGTTAAAGAAAAGCCAGGAAGGACAGAAAATAGTTAATGAATGATTTACAGATCTTTAAGAATGCGGAGTTTGGAGAGATACGAACGGATACATCAGGGAACGAACCAATGTTTTGTTTATCAGATGTTTGCAGGGCATTGAGTTTATCCAATGTGACAGAAGTTAAGAAAAGGTTGGGTGAAAAGGGGTTAAGCAGTATTGAAACCCTTACAAAAGGCGGAAATCAGAAACTTTTGTACATCAATGAAGCTAATCTGTATAAAACAATCTTTCAAAGCCGAAAAGAATCGGCGCAACGTTTTACAGATTGGGTGACGGATGAAGTTCTCCCATCTATCCGAAAGAACGGTGGTTACATTGCTGGCCAAGAACATCTTTCTGATGATGAGCTGATGGCCAAGGCCGTCTTGGTGGCACAGAAGAAAATCGAGGAAAGAGACAAGGTAATTGAGGCGCAGAGGTTAAAGATAGAAGCCGATAAGCCGAAAACTATTTTTGCAGATGCCGTATCAGCCAGCAATACATCAATCCTGATAGGAGACCTTGCAAAGCTCATTTGCCAGAATGGTGTACAGACAGGACAGAAACGTCTGTTTGAATGGATGAGAGAAAAAGGCTATCTGATAAAATCCGGATCCAGCCGAAACATGCCAACCCAGAAAGCCGCAGAGATGGGGCTGTTTGAGGTAAAAGAAACCACCATTACCAATCCAGACGGAAGCGTAAGAGTCACCAGAACAACAAAAGTTACCGGAAAGGGACAGCAGTATTTTATCAACAAGTTTCTGGGCTGAAAGAAGACTTAGAAGAAATGCTTAAAAATTATAGTTGTGAAGGCCAGATGGAGTTATCGGACTTCTTGAAAATATCAGAAAATCCAAGCCTACAAATGTACTGTAAGGATTGTTATTGCAAGACCTGTCTGCTTTGGTGGTCCCACAGATGTGTGTATGGAAAATGCTGGGATGATTTCCGGGCAAAAGCAAACCCGTACAATAAAGCATTCCCGGATAAACCGCCGCGTACTGGCTGGAGTAACTGGAATAAACTAGGAGAGCAGGAGCATTGGTGTAGGGGAGGTGCTTTTTATCCAGAGCGCAAGTGTGAGCACTATGTTGAATATACTGGCTGTACTATAGAAGATTGTATAGCTGCTCCTATACAACTGTTTCCGGATGGATATGTGATCTGTACGCTGAAAGATTCTATTGGCTGTGAAGCATGTATTGTTAGATCAGAGGGAAAAAAGATAAATGATTATGCCTGTGAATTTATGACGGACACAGGATGTGAGAGGATGTTTACCGCGAAAAGCCTGATCCTACAGTCAATAATGGAAGGTAACGATATCGAGCCTTGCAGAGAGCAATGCTGCATGGGATGTAAAGCAATATGCGGATTCCGCTGCGGACAAGCGACATAAAGTAAACGAAAGGAGCCAGCCTCCGGCCGGAGTAAGGGTATACCGGGCTTCTTGAAAAGATGGAAAATGAATTATCCACGGAAGAGTGGAAACAAAAGAAGAAAGAGCAGAGAGCTATATTTACGGCACGTCAAAGGCTGCCTTATGAGGTTAAGCTTAAAAGACAGGCAATCAAAGCCTGGCAGTTCTATGAGGAAATCCTTAGCAGAGACATGAATGTACATGTAAGCGTGGGAGGATTGGATAGTATAACCCTGTATATCTGGTTGTGCAGTATCGGGATCGAACCTCATGCAATATCTATTTCTGGGGTGGAGGATAAGAGCATCCAGAAGGTGCACAGAGCTATCGGAGTTGAGATTGTACGGTCATACAAGAGCAAGGTACAAGTGCTTAATGAAGTCGGATTTCCGGTTATCAGCAAAAAGATAGCTGGCAGAATCAATACTCTGCAACACCCAACAGAAAATAATAAAACTGTCCGTCATGCCATTATAACAGGTGAATGCGGAGAGCAGGGGCATTTTGCCAAGAATAGCCGGATGCAGCTACCGAAGAAATGGCTGGAACTATTCGGCGGCTATGAGAATGAGAACGAAGGTGTGAATTATGGCAAGCCAGATCCGGACATTCCGGTATCAAATGACTGCTGCAATTGGCTGAAAGAAAAGCCTTGTGATGACTGGGCGAAAAAACATAACAGTGTGCCATATCTGGGGATGATGGCAAGTGAAGGCGGACAAAGGGAAGAGGCCTTGATAGACCATGGCTGTAATTATTATGGCAAGACAGTGATCAGATCCGCGCCGTTTGCAATATTCATGAGATCGGATATTTTAAGACTGGCACTTGAAATGGACAAATGGTATCACGCTCATTTGGATTTCTTTGAAGCAAGATTCCATGCGCAACCTTATGGAAGGAATCAAGATGGAAGCCTTAAGGAGTATGTTCCATTGTTATCTATTGTTCCGGAAATCTACGGAGAGATTGTTACTGATCCAATCGCAGTTCTTCGAACCACAGGCGCACAGCGGACCGGATGCTCCATGTGTGGGTTTGGAATTCACCTGGAACAGCGTCCCCACAGGTTTGATAAACTTCGGGAAAGAAATCCGAAAGAGTGGGAGTTCTGGATGTATCGCTGCTGTACAGATCCGAAAACCGGTGAGAAATATGGCTGGGGACGTGTGTTAGATTACATAGGTGTTGAGTGGGAAAATCCTCCAGAAGTACAGATGACAATATTTGATTTTCCGGAGTATCTACCAGAAACGAAAGAAAGGAGCTAAACATGGCAGAAAAATATAAAACCTGTAAACACAGTACAGGCAGAGTGGGTGAGCTGATTGTATACGTCCACCCGACCTGTCCGAGGCTGTCAATGATAAAAGGCACCTTGTGCAGCAGTAAGATTCGCTGTCGGGAGTGCAAGAGCTGGGAGGAGAGAAGATGACGCTGAACGAATTAACAAATAATCAGAAACGCAAAGAGTTTCTGGACAAATATACAGGATGGAACTTGTGGCTTGCTGTGCCGGAAATAAGCGAAAAGTATTATTCTTATCCGCTTCCGGACAATACAATGATCATCGTCAAAGAAACCGAACATGCAAAAGGTGATGACTGGTGGAAGAAAGACGAGCGCGGCGGCTATTACGTTACCACAGAATACTATCTCCTGGAAGGTGATTGGAAAAGATTTGCAGACTGCAAAAAGAGTATGACACAGATTATTGAGCATCTGAGAGAGGTGAAACAATGATAGACGTAATCGTTGCAATGGGTGTTGGCGTGCTAATCGGAGCCTTTGGCGTGATCGCCTGGGCATTAAGTGCCGTAAACAAGGATAGAGGTGAAAAAGATGACAGAGACCAAGCAGGGAAAGGCAACGGACCGGAAAGCCACTGAGGCGGTGAACACGATTAGAATTTACTGTAAAAACAATGACATTCACGACTGCGTATTTAACTGTGCGATACGGCAGGTATGCAGAGGATATTTTCGCAATTTGAACGTACCGATGCTGTGGCCAGAAGTGGAGGTGCCAGATGATTGATGAGAAGAGAGTGCTGCAGGTTGCCAAGGAATTAAGCATGAACCCGGACAAGGCCAGGAAGCTCCTGGAGGATGCCAGATCAGAACCGGCAATTCTGGCGCGGGTACATAGATACGAACTGCTTGTGGGAGGTGACAGAGGTGGACAAGACGGTGCTGGAGCAGTATGTGGAGCTGAAGGAAGAAATCAAAGACCTACATAACCGCATAGACCGGGACAGGCGCAGACTGGTCAAGATCGAGAATGAGGGTGTTGTATCTGATACCGTAAAAGGAACCAGAAAGGATGGCACTATCGGTCCGATCAAGATAACCGGCTACCCTTTTCCGGAAGTTGACCAGGTGAAGGGCATGATTAAAAAGCGGGTAGCAAAGCTTCACATACTGGAAGACGAACTGCAGGACGCACTGAATGCAGCAGATGATTTTATCCGAGAAATTCCACAAAGCGATCTGAGAATGATGTTTCGTTTTTATTACCTGGATGACATGACATGGGTGGCGGTAGCAGCAAATATGAACAGCCGGTTTCCAAAACGGAAATATACAGAAGACAGCTGCAGAAAGCGTCATGACCGATATCTTGAAAAAATATTATAAAATTTTCAAAATGTCCGGTCATGTCCGCTTCGGCTATGGTAGTATGTATACTGGGATTGACGAAAAGATTTCATTAAGCTCCTTATTAAGTGATTGCCAGGTGTCACAGCCTGGCAGTTGATTCTGGCAGATATCAGCCAGGGAATTGCTGAGGCCACAGCAGAGCCGAAATGATATTACAGTGCAGGCTGACACATTGGTACGCGGTTCGACTCCGTGTTGTATGAGTCCGGGGCAGTCATGTGTGAGGGAGCTCACTGCACTACCGGAACACCTCCCCGATCGGGAGGGAGCATGAGCCGTTAAGCCGAGCCGCAGGTTCGAGTCCTGGTGTTCCGATTGGCTCCTCATAATATTATTCCTAGAAAGACATCTGACTATTTGTGGTTGGATGTCTTTCTATTATTTTTAGTGGAAATGTAAATGATTTTATGATATGATTAAAAATGTAAAAAAAATTTCTGAAAACGAGTTGACAAATTGACCAAGTTGGGTTAATATATATTTGCAAGGGGAGCTCCTAGAGAGGCAAATTAGAAAGGATTGGGGTGAAACGCTATGGTAAACAATTTCGGAAAGTTCTGCCGAAAACTTCGGATAGATAAGGGTGAACTTTTATACGATATGGCGACAAAATTAGAAGTTTCATCTGCTTTTTTATCAAAAGTTGAAAATGGCAAGAAAAAACCACCCAAAGAGTGGAGGGAAATTCTCATCAGAGAATATGAGTTAGATTCAGATAAGATTAAAGAATTGGATCAATGCATGTATGAAGCTCAAAATTACGATAGCATTGATATTAGCAATTGGAATGATAATGACAGGATGATGATGCTTTCCTTTGCAAGAAAATTCAATTCTTTTGACAGGAACAAATTGAAAAAGTTTTTGGAAAACGAGGAGGGTGATGATGAATGAATGTTGCTGCTGAAGCACTATCAAGGTCCAAAATTCGAAAACTAGTAAGGGAATTTAGAAAGGCAATAGGCTGTGAGAAAATGGAATATTTTCCAATTGTGCAGTTTATAGAGTGGATTCTGGCTAACCCTGAAAGTGGAATGGACTTTGAAATTGTGGATCCAGGAGAAATGCAGGATACATATGGAACCACTAATACTGAGAAAAATGTCATGCGTATACGAAGCGATGTATATGAAGGAGCCGTAAAGGGAAGATCGCGCGATCGTTTTACGTTGTGTCATGAGTTGGGACATTATATTTTACATCAACCGGAATTTATGTCATATGCGCGAGGTGATATCCCGAGATATCGCCAACCGGAATGGCAGGCAAATACATTTGCTGGAGAGTTGATGGCTCCCTATGATCTTGTTAAAGATATGAGCATTGAAGAGATAATGAAAAAATGTGGAATGTCCAGACAAGCAGCAACAATTCAATATAATGAATATCACAGATGATGTGTCAAACCGAAAGGTTTTATACATACAAAAAACCAAGCACCATGAGATGCTTGGCTCTTGCGAAAAAAGTAAACACAGTGTTCAACTGGTTACAATTCCTTCTAGACAATTGAATTGTACCACTGGATTTACCTTTTGGCAAGAGTGAATTGCGAAAGGAGGATAAATCTATGTGGATTTTCCGCGCATGGATTACCGGGAAAGATGGCGAAAAAATTTACGCCAAAGATCACGGTAAGAAAGCTTTTAGATTCTGGGTAGGTCCTGGACCTGAACCAGATAAAAAGAAGAATCAGTAATTAAATAATCAATAATTTAAATGTTCAATGAAGCGTATTTACCAGTTGGACGCTTCTACTTTAAAGAAAGGTAAAAGGTAGAAGCAATGGCGAAAACAAAAAGTAGCGTTAGAGGACAGCAGCAAAAGAAAATCGTAGTAGTGAAACCATATAAACGTGGTGATGGAACTAAGGTGAGTGGTCACCGAAGATCAACACCAAATTAACTGATATTAAAAAAATATATTATGCGAGGAAATAAACATGGAAGATTATATCGAAAAACTATTTAAACAGTATCCTTTTATCTATAAAATAGGGGATAGATTTTTTGCTTTTGGAACTGGTGTTTGTTCAGAATGTCTGAAGCAAGACAGAGAGGGATTGAAATACAGATACAAACGTTATTGTGATAACGTTGATGTAGAAATGGATAGAGAGACTGCTTGGAAAATATTTCGCAAGTTAAATGTTATCGGGGAAATTATAATACAAGAAGAAGGGCCATGTTACAATCCTGAAGAAAAAATAAAAGAGTTTAATTTTAATGAAGAAGAAATGGCAGAGTTGGAAGCACAAATTGATCAGTACGTGAAAAATTGGGTAAATCATGGATTGGCAGATTGGGCTACTGGCAGATATACTTCAGTATAGGTAAAAGTAACAGCTAAATAATTAACAACACACGCACCAACAAGGCAGCCTCCCCGGGGGCTGCTTTTGTTGTACCCAAAAACGACGAATAGAGGTGATGAGACATGGCCAGAGCGCCGGATCCAAGAATTGAACAGGCAAGGGCCATGTGTCTGAAAGGCATGAAATTAGTTGAGATTGCAAGTCAACTGAATCTGCCGGAAGGTACTGTTCGAAGTTGGAAAAATAGATATAAATGGGATTGCAACGTTGCAAAAGAAAAACGCAACGTTGCAAAAAGGAAAAAGGGCGGTCAGCCAGGCAATCAAAATGCAACCGGTCCGCCGGAGAATAAGAATGCAGTTAAGACAGGAGAGTTTGAGACTCTCTTTTTTGATTGCTTAGAACCAGATGAACAGAAGCTGATCCAGACAGTACAGCCAGATAAAGAGCAGCTGCTTCTGCAGGAGATTCAGCTGCTGACTGTCCGGGAACGGCGTATGTTAAAGCGGATTGAATCCCTGAAGTTCCTGGAGCAGACTTCGGATCCGGAAGATGACCAAGGGGAGGATGAGCTTGAAAAAGCACCTCCCGGAATGTCTGTTACAAAGTACAAATCTGGAATGGAGAAAGGAAAGCCAACACTCCTGAGGGAATACGAAGGAATCCTTGGTCAGATCCAGTCCATTGAGGATGCGTTGACCAGAGTCCAGGCCAGACGCCAGAGGGCAATTGAAGCCCTGCATAAATTTGGTTATGATGATGCTCATCTGGAGCTTGAAACTATGAAGTTCGAGCTGGAGCTTCTGAAACAGGATGGACAGAACGAGGATGATACAGATGACGGCTTCCTGGAAGCCATGAATGCTTCTGCCGAAAATGTCTGGGGTGATGAGGATGTATGAGAAACTGAGCAGCCTTAAGAAGCGCCTGCAGCAGATGAAGCAGAACCGGACAACCAGACAGAACGGCCAGACATTTCACTTCTCTCCATTCTCAAAGAAGCAGAAACAGGTACTGACCTGGTGGTGCAAAGAATCCCCAGTCCATGACAAAGATGGAATCATAGCAGACGGAGCTATCCGATCAGGAAAGACTGTCAGCATGTCGCTGTCTTTTGTTATGTGGGCAATGAGCGGCTTTGCAGGTCAGAACTTTGCCATGTGCGGAAAGACAATCGGCTCCTTCCGGCGAAATGTTTTGTTCTGGCTGAAGCTCATGCTTCGATCAAGAGGTTACTCTATCACGGATCACAGAGCAGACAACCTGGTAGTTGTGCGGAAGAATAGTATTGAAAACTATTTCTACATCTTTGGCGGTAAAGATGAACGTTCTCAGGATCTTATTCAGGGTATTACACTGGCTGGTGTGTTCTTTGATGAGGTTGCACTGATGCCGGAATCCTTTGTCAACCAGGCAACAGGACGTTGCTCTGTGAAAGGCTCCAAGTTTTGGTTTAACTGTAACCCGGACGGGCCGTATCACTGGTTTAAGGTCAACTGGATTGACAAGTCTACCGGATATCTGGGAAAAGAACAGGTCGAGAAGATTCGCCAGAAGGCAAAAGCAGAAGGCAAGGATCCAGGACTGAAAGCGCTTCTGTATCTGCATTTTACCATGGATGACAACCTGTCCCTGGATGAAGAGGTAAAAACCAGATACCGCAGCATGTACATTGGCGTATTCTTCAAGCGTTACATCCTGGGATTATGGGCAGCAGCCGAGGGCGTTATTTATGATATGTTTGATGAAGCCAGGCATGTCCGCGATATCAAGGATTTCTTTCAGCTTCTGATCAACGGCAACCGCTATGTTTCCTGTGACTATGGTACTCAGAATGCAACCGTCTTCCTGCTCTGGAACAAAGGCAGGGATGGAGTCTGGTACTGTATCCGGGAATATTACTATTCAGGACGTGATAAAGGCAGACAGAAAACAGATTCTGAATATGCAGATGATTTAAAAAAATGGCTGGATGGTACGAAGATAAAAGCAATCATCGTGGATCCATCTGCAGCTTCCTTCATTGCAGAGCTCCGCAAGCGCGGGTACAAAGTGCTGAAAGCCAACAATGATGTGTTGGATGGAATCCGCCTAGTGGGAATGCTGCTGAATTTGGAACTGCTGAAATTCGCCAGTTCCTGTACAGAAACCATAAAAGAATTTGCTTCCTACATCTGGGATGAAAAAGCCCTGGAACGTGGGGAGGATAAGCCAGTTAAGCAGCACGATCACAGCTGTGACGCTGTACGTTACTTTGTGAGCACAGTGCTTGGCAGCAGGGTAGCGAGACTTCGAGAAATAAGTAGGTGAGAACAATGTATATATTTACAATTCCAAGAGAAAAATTTGACGAGCTGGCACCGGACAAAAGGATCATCCGTCAGCTAATCAGTAAGCACATCAGCCAGGTTGAAGATCTGAAAAAGAACATGGCTTATTACCAGGGCAAACATAAGATCCTGGAAGATGCCAAGCGGGAAAACAGGCTGGTATGCAACCATGCAAAGGACATTTCAGACACAGCCAGCAGTTATTTTATCGGAAATCCGGTTACTTATAAGTCAGATGCTGATATAAAGGATTTGACAGATTCGCTGGAGACAGCAGGGGCAGATGAGACTGACGGTGATAATGGTCTGGATCTTTCCATCTATGGCTTGGCTTATGAATATGTGTATGTGAAGGAAAATGAGAATAATCTACTGACCAAGAACCTGTCCCCGGAAAATACGTTCATGGTAAAAGATGACAGCATAGAGGAAAACGAGCTCTTTGCTGTCTATTATTATGTCCGGAAAGATGATTCGGAGACGGGACCGGAGCATTACATAGCAACCGTGCTGACGCCGAATTACAAGTATGAGCTGGACATCCAGAACAATGAAGTACCACAGCTGACAACAGAACTGCCAGTTCCCCATTACCTGGGAGAAATCCCGATTATTGAGTATTTGAACAATAAGCTTGCCATTGGGGACTTTGAGCTTCAGATTCCTCTGATCGACGCTTACAACGCACTGATGAGCGACCGTATTACAGACAAGGAGCAGTTTATTGATGCCATTCTTGCCATTTATGGCACGTTGCTCTCAGATGAGGATGAATCTGGTACGGAAGAGGAAGATCAGAATATCAAAAAGGCAAAAGAAAGGCTGAAAAAGTACAAGGTGCTTGAAATGCCTGATACAGCTAAGGCAGAGTACCTGACCAGGACGTTTGATGAATCCGGAGTGGAAATCCTAAAAAAAGCTATTGAACAGGATATTCATAAATTTTCCCATATTCCCTGTATGTCAGATGAATCCTTTGGTGGAAATGTGTCTGGCGTGGCTATGGAGTTTAAGCTCCTGGGAATGGAGAATATCACCAAGATAAAGACCAGATATTACAGAAAAGGTTTAAGAAAGCGCATTCGGATTTTTTGCAATTATCTGGCACTCCATGGTAAGAGTGTGGATCCGGCCGGAATCACAATGACCTTTACCAGGGCACTGCCGAAGAATCTGTTGGAGATCTCCCAGATTGTGGCAAACCTGTGGGGAAAAGTAAGCAGAAAAACACTACTGTCCCAGGTACCATTTGTGGATGATGTGGACGAGGAACTGAAAGCTTTGGATGAAGAGACAGAAGAGAACCTGAAACGGCAGCAGGAGGTCTTTGGCATGCAGGAGAACACACCACCGCAAGATGGTAATCCGGATCACAAGGAACCAGGTAAATCTGAAAAGGATGATGCTGAATGAGCAACTACTGGGAAAGACGCGCCGTGTGGGACTTATACAAGAATCTGGATGATGCGGAAGCCACAGCTGATCTGATCGCAAAAGTGTACAGAAGTGCTTCTATGAATCTGACTTACGCTGCGAAAGATATATTTGAAAAGTATATGACAAAACACAAATTGTCAGAGACAGAAGCCCGCCGGTTATTGGATACCTTACAGGATAAGACTTCTCTGGATGAACTTCTGCGGACACTGAAGAATAAAGATTATTCAGAAAAAACCAAGCAGGAGCTTGTCCAGGAACTGGAATCTCCGGCATACCGCGCAAGGCTTGAAAGACTACAGGATGTTATGCAGCAGGTAGACGGGCTGATGGAAAATGTCTATCACCAGGAGCAGCAGTTTGACACCAGTTTCCTCCGTGATTTGGGAGAAAGGGCTTATTACCAGTCTATTTACAATGTCCAGAAGCGTACCGGTCTTGGCTTCAGCTTTTCCCATATCAGCCAGAAACAGGTTGATCAGGTGCTACGGATGAACTGGTCTGGAAAGCATTACTCAAAGCGTATCTGGAAGAACACAGAAAATCTGGCACAGACATTGAAAGAAGAAATGCTGGTCAGTCTTCTCACAGGCCGTACTGATCGGGAAACAGCACAGATTATTGAATACAAGTTTGGGGCGGGGGCTATCCAGGCAAGACGGTTGGTGAGGACAGAGAGCTGCTTTGTAGCTGGTGAGCTTACCGCCAGGGCTTATGAGGAGTGCAGCGTAGAGAAATACCGGTATCTCGCAACCCTGGACTTACGTACCAGTGAGATCTGTCGGAGTCTGGATGGAAAAGTCTTTTTACTGTCAGAGAGGCAAGCGGGAAAGAACTATCCGCCCATGCATCCCTGGTGCCGTTCTACAACCATTAGTATTATTGATGAAAAAACTCTCGCCCGGATGAAAAGAAGCGCCTATAACCCGGCTACAGGCCGTATAGAGAAGGTGCCAGCGAATATGACCTATGACCAGTGGTATGAGAAATACGTGAAAGGGAATGCCAAAGCTGAGGCGCAGGAGAAGGCTACTAAGAACAGTGCATCAGACCGGGAACAGTATGAACGCTATCAGAAAGCCCTGGGAAAAGAAATTCCAAAAAGTTTTGCAGGATTCCAGGAAATCAAGTATAATGAACCTGAGAAATGGAGATTCATGAAGCTGGATTACCAGAGAAGGAATGAGCTTCTGCAGCATCCAGAGTTGAAACTGCCGAATGCAGAAAACGCAATTTTGCCAGAGCCTAAGTTTACGAAATATCTGTTTGATGAGAACAGTGAGAAAGGTTATCCTAAGGGCAGAGCCTTTACAGATCGCTTGGGTTATGGAATAGATAATTGGCAGAAACTTCAGAAAGCGTTGAAAGAAGGCACAACGCAGTATCCGGCCACGTTCAAAGGAAATGAAGGATTTGGTGATAGATATGAACAGAAAATGGTTTTGTATGGCCTTAAGGACACACCAGCAAATGTAATTGTTGCATGGATCAAAAAGGCTGATGGCACAACAAAGCTGACCAGTACGTACATTAAGGAGGCGAAGTAAATGCATATAAAAGAATTTGATACAGTCCTTCTGAAAGATGGACGGAAGGCAGCAGTTGTTGAGATATTAGATGATACACATTTCCTTGTGGATGTAGGGGATTCGCCTGCTGACTGGGATACTATTAACGCAACTATGGATGATATAGAAAAGGTTATTTCTAACTAACAATTGTTAATACCGTTACAAAAACAATGATAGCACGCCATAAGACGTGTTATTTTTGTACTTATTTTTAAGAAAGAGAGGTCAAGAAAATGAAAAGAAGAGCAATCAAAAGAATTGCAGTATTAATGGCACTGGTAATCCTGGCATGTTTTATTGCCACAGGCTGTTCAGAAGCTGATCAGGTAAGCCAGAACATTTCTCAGGAAGCAGACAACTTTAACGTAACCAGAAAGCTGACAGTATTAAATGCCAGAACAGATACCATTCTGTTAGAGCTGACTGGAACATTCGCACTGAAGAACAACTCTTCAAGAGAACTGGAAGTAATTATTGAGACCGCAGAAGGAAAGTACCAGAAAGACTATGTTTATTTGAATGATTATACCATGTATGTAGTTGAAGACATTTCTGGATCGGATGTGGACAAGTACCATTATGAGATTAATTTCCTTCCGCAGTTTGGCTTCAAAGTAACTCACAATGATTAAAATTGCGCCGGCGCAAGAGGAGGTGAGAACCATGAAGGTAAAAGTAATCAAGCGTTACAGCGATATCCGTCTGCATAAGGTAATCGAACCTGGTACCGTCCTGGATGTGGACGAGGCCAGAGCAGATCACCTGGTGAAGGAAGGCATGGCTGAAATCGTGAAGGAACCAGCTAAGACCGCACAGAGAAAGGAATAGGTGATCCAATTATCTCCCTCTGGGACGCAGGGTGACGCGTCTTATTTTTATGCTCCGAAACGAGGGTAAACTAGAAAATCTGAAACGAATGGCTCGGGCCCTGTAAGGGAATAAGCTGGGCGGAAAGGATAGACATGAGAAATAGAGTTGTAAAAGCATTTTGTAAAGTACCAATGAACCTGCAGCTTTTTGCAGAAGGAGGAGACGGCGCTGGGGCTGATGGCGGCAATGGCGGTGGATCTGGCGAGGACGAAGGCGCAGGCGGTGAAGGTGGAGCTGGTTCAGACACCCCACCATCTTTTGATGACTTCCTGAAAACAGGCGGCAACCAGGCGGAGTTTGACAGACGTGTCCAGAAGGCGGTCAATACGGCAGTGACAAAAGCCCAGGAAAAGTGGCAGGCACTGGCGGATGATAAGCTTTCCGAAGCCGAGAAGCTCGCCAAGATGACAAAGGAAGAAAAAGCGCAGTACATGCAGCAGAAAAGAGAAAAGGAACTTACTGACAGAGAGGCAGCAATCACACGCAAGGAGCTGATGGCAGAAGCCAAGAACACCCTTGCCAGTGACGGGCTTCCCCAGGAACTTGCAGAGGTACTGGATTATTCGGACGCTGATACCTGCAAGAAATCCATGGAGAAAGTCAAGGAAGTGTTTCAGAGAGCTGTAGAGACTGCAGTGGAGGAAAAGCTGAAAGGCGGCAAGCCCCCGAAGAAGGCACCAGGCGGTGACGCACAGAAAGCCCTGGAAGAGCAGGTGTATAACATCATGATGGGCAATAATTAAAGGAGAGTGAATAAATTATGGCAATTAACACATTAGCAGCTGCAACCTTATTTATGACTATGCTGGATAAGGTCGCAGTACAGGAAGCAACAACCGGATGGATGGACGCCAATGCGGGACGCGTGATCTATAACGGTGGAAATGAAGTAAAGATCCCGAAAATGTCCCTTCAGGGAATGGGAGATTATGACAGGGATAACGGATATACACAGGGCTCCGTTACTCTGGGTTATCAGACAAAAACAATGACTCAGGATCGTGGGCGTCTGTTCAATCTTGATCCAATGGATATCAACGAGGCGAACTTCATTCCAACAGCGTCTGCTGTTATGGGTGAGTTCCAGAGAATGCACGTAGTTCCGGAGATTGACGCTTACCGTATCTCTAAAGTGGCTACAGAGGCAATCACAGCAGAAAAGGCAGGAATGGTGGATTATGGTTACACTCCGGGAGCCACTGGAACTTCTGCGCTCAGAGCTTTTAAAGAAGGTATCAAGGCGGTACGGGATAACTATACCGGACCTCTTGTATGCCAGGCAACTACTGATTTTATCATGGAGCTGGAACTGGAACTTGCTGGAAAAATCACTGCGACAACCTTTTCCAAAGGCGGCATTGACACACAGGTTCCTTCTGTGGACCGCGTGCCGATTATTCCAACATCCTCTAACCGTATGTATACTTCTATCAAGATCAATGATGGAAAGACAGAGGGGCAGAAACAGGGCGGTTATGAAAAGGGAGCAACCGCAAAGAATGTCAACTTCTTTATTTGCCCGGTAACCACACCAATTGCGATCACAAAACAGGATGTCATGAGAATCTTTGATCCGTTAGTAAACCAGAGATTAAACGCATGGCAGCTGGATTACCGTAGATTCCATGATATCTGGATCCTGGAGAACAAACTGGATTCCGTTTATGTGAATATCAAGGAGGCAAAAGCATGAGAGTGATCAGAGAAAATGTGGAACGCGAAGTGGATGCTTCCAAGTGCGAGCAGCTGCTCAAAGATGGCTATAAGCTGGTAGAGACTTCCGGGGATTCCAAAAAGGAATCCTCAGAGGCAAAAGCTCCTGGAGACCTTGACAGCATGGGCCTGGCAGAACTCCGGGCTGTTGCCAAGGAAAAAGGTCTTTCCGGTTATTCCAGTCTGAGCAAAGAAGAACTGCTTGGTGTCCTGAAAGGGTGATTTGCTTGACGGATGAAGAGAAAGTAAAAGCCATAGAGCGTTTGAAAATTCTTACCGGCAACAATGATGAGAAACTGATTGGAGTGTTGATTGACGAGGCAGAAGCGTTTGTTCTGGGGTATACCAACCGAATCAGACTTGTTACCGGACTTGAGAAAGCTGTGCGCGATCTTGCTGTGATTGCCTTGAACCGTCTGGGAACAGAGGGCGAGACAGGCAGAAGTGAAGGCGGTGAGTCCTATTCTTTCGACAATGCTCCCAGGCAGATTTATGATGTACTGAACCGTTTCCGGCTAGCCAGAGTGGGAGGCAGAACCTATGAGACTAAGACAAAGCAGACTTGAGACTTATTATCACAGAAAACGGATGGTAAAAAAGGACAAAGAGGGCAGCACTTACGAAGAGTACAGCGCTGCCAGTTCTTTTTCTGGGGAATCCTGGCCTGCTTCAGGGAAAGTCCAGGCGCAGCAGTATGGACAGCGACTTGGGTACATCCGTAATGTGAAAATTGATGGAGGATATGCCATCAAGCCGGATGAAAATGGACGGTTGCATTACATTCTGGATAATGGTATTGATTTGATGGAACTGGATGGAATTTGCCTGTTCGTCGGTGAGAATACTGAGCCGGATTACAGGATTGTTGCAATTAAATCATACCGTTTTCTGACGCTGGAGGTGGAACGGACATGAGCGCGGAAGGTCTGGATGAACTGGAAATAAAGCTGGATCAGCTGGAAGATGTAGATCTGAATAAAGCAATCGGGAATGCTATCCAAACTGTACGAAGCGCAGCCGTTATGAATGTACATGTGGATACAGGGGAACTCAGGCAGAGCATTTATGCAGAAGTGGAAGATAACGGCGATACGGTAACTGGTGTCTGTTGGACAAATAAACCTTATGCGACCTATCTGGAATTTGGTACCGGACCGAAAGGCCAGGAGAACCATGCAGGCATTTCACCAGAGATTACGCCAGCCTATACGCAGAATCCCTGGTGGATCCATGAAAGCCAGGTGGATAGGCGTGTGGCTGAGAAATACCACTGGTTTTACCTGGATACTCCAGATGGACGCTTTTATCTGTGCACTGGACAGCCCGCCTATCCGTTCATGTATCCGGCGTTAAAAGACAGTCAGGATCAGATCCTGGAAGGAATGAAAGCTGATTTTTCAGCTGCTATAAAGGAGAGCATTAAATGAAAAATGTAAAAGATGAAGTATTCGCGGCACTGTTCACTGTTTCAGAGCATGTGTCTGATACATACCCGAAAGAGTGGGCAGGGAATGAACCAACCATTCAGTTTACCGAAGAAGACAACAGCGTCTTTGAAGGTAGTGGAAGTGCGGAAGGAATGAGAGAAGATAAATCCAAGGTACGGTACCGCATTGATATCTGGGATCTTAAAAATACCTCACCAACTGCGGTTGCTGTAGATAAGGCTGTGTCCGCTCTTGGGTTAAAGCGTATCGGCTGTGCAGATGTTCCGGATCCATCCGGCATGAAGCATAAGCAGATGAGGTACGAAGGAATTATTGATATGGATTCAGACCAGGTATACTGGCTGAATTAAGAAAGGAGATCGAAGCATGTTAGCAAATGGTGCAAAGTTAGGATATAAAAAGAAATCTGAAGCAAGCTCCGCGTATAAAGACCTTCCGGGATTGAAAGAGATTCCGGAGCTCGGCTCAGAGCCGGAAAAAGTAGAAAATACAACTCTTACAGACCCTCATAAGATGTATGAGCTTGGAATTGGTGACTTATCAGATATGGTGTATAAGTACAAGTACGATAACACTAAGGCAGACAGCCCGTATCGTGTTATGCGTCAGGCGGCAGAGGACAAAGAAGTATTAAGTTTTGAAGAGTCAGATATAGATGGCACCAAAATCCAGTATGACGCACAGGTCTCCGTAAAACGTACTGGTGGAGGCGTCAACGGTGTGATCGAGTTCGAACTGACTATGATTGTGCAGTCTGATATTGTATACGTGGATCCGGCATAAGGAGGTAGCACATGGAGAGTTTAGGCGGATTAAATGATGTGTCCGAAAAGGACGAAATGAAAGAGGAAAAGGTTGTAAAACTGGATGAAGAGAAAAAGAAACGCAAGCCTTTCTGGTACTGGACAGTAAAAGGCAGGGATTACAGACTGAAACTGAAAGCTTCTACAATTGGCAAGCTGGAGAACAAGTATCGCCAGAATATTATGAACCTGGTGGAAGACATGCCCTCCCTGTCGGTCATGCTGACTATTATTCAGGCGGCTATGGAGCCCTGGGAGCATGGAATTGATTACCCGGATATCCAGAAGATTTACGATTCCTGGACAGAGGAAGGTGGAAACCAGGTTGATCTGTTTAAAAAGGTGGTAATCCCTACCCTGGTGGTTTCGGGTTTTTTCCCGGAGAAACAGGCTCAGAGCATCATGGAGGAGCTGGAGAACCAGTAAAGACAACCTCAGAGTTTCTGAGCGAATTGTACCCATATGCCCTTGATGCAGGTATTTCCATTGACCTGTTTTGGAATTCTTCTGTAAATGAGATCATAGACATGCTGGAAAGCTACGGCAGACGGAAAGAGCAGGAACGTAAGCTGAAAATTCAGGACGATTTCATTATAGCAGAAGTGATTGCACTTAATATCCTGGCACCTGTTGCTGGTGATATAGAAGCAATGCCCCATCCCTGGGATTATTATCCCAGTTTCTTTGAAGCAGAGAAAAAGTCCTGGGAAGAGAACCAGCTGAAACAGCAGATGGAAGACTATAGGGAACGAAGAAAAGCATATATTGCAGAAGTAAACAGACGAAGGCAGTTAGGCGTATAACCCGACTGCCAGTTTTTATGCCCTGAGGAGGTGAAATGAATGGCAGACGATAAGAATCTTGCAACCTTAAAGGTTACCGTGACAGCGGATAAGAGCCCATTGAAAAAAGCACTGGACAGTGCCAAACAGGACACTGCGAAAAGTACATCGCAGATCCAGGGGATGCTGCAGAAAATCAGAAAAACAATGTCCTCTGTTTCTTTAAAGGGAATGGTAAAAGACTTTCAGATAAAATCCGGGATAAAGGTTCCAACGCAGGAGTTTCAGGAGCTTCGGGAGGAAGCAGGCCAGGCAAGAGATGCTTTGGCTGATTTACTTGAAAAGCAGAAAAAACTGGAGGCACTTGGTGTCAAAGAACAGAGTAGGGAATGGAAATCATTGCAATATGACATCGAAAAGGCAAAGAATGCCGTTGAAGGATATAAAACTGAGATGTCAGAGATGAAAGCAAATGGTGCGGATGTAGAGAGAACGGTATCTCTTCCAAAGCAGGCAATGGGATTGGGAAAATCAGTTGTCGGCGGCATTGGTAAGGTAGCAGGTCTCGGTGCATCAGCGGTTTCGAAAGGCTGGGGTGGACTGGTAAGAATCCTTGGCGGAGTCACCTCTGCATTTTTAAAAGTAGGCGGTGTGATCAGACGTACATCTGGTTTATTCGGTGCACTGATTCAGAAATTCACAAGCGGAATTCCTATCCTAAACCGATTCACTGGTGGAGTAAAAGACAATGGCAGTTCCTTTGGCGGCGGACTGAAAAATCTGCTGAAGTATTCCTTGGGAATTCGAAGCCTGTTTGCCTTGGTGAACAAGCTACGGAGTGCACTGGTGGATGGATTCAAAAATCTGTCTCAATACAGCGGGGATACCAATAACAGCCTTTCCATGCTGATGTCTTCCTTGACTCAGCTGAAAAATGCTTTTGCAGCAGCATTTGCACCGGTACTGAATATTGTGGCACCAATCCTGAATGCAGTAATCCAGAAAATCATTTCTGTGGTAAATGCAATTGGACAGCTTACCAGTGCTTTGACCGGCGCCGGTACCTTTATCAAAGCCAAACAGCTGAACCAGAATTATGCTGCAAGTCTTGACAAGAACACAAAGAGTGCCAACAAGGCAAATGATGCAAATAAAAAGCTGCAGCGCACACTTCTTGGGTTCGACCAGATCAATAAACTGGATGATACGTCCGGTTCCAGTTCTTCTGACAGTGCCGGTACTGGCGGCCTTACTGGAAGGGACATGTTTGAGACACTGAATGTTTCAAACGAAATGAAAGCACTTGCAGCGCAGATCAAGGAAGCCTGGAGAAATGCTGATTTTACCGGAATTGGCAGAATTGTTGGACACAAGCTGAATTCAGCCTTGCAGAACATTCCATGGGATTCTATTCAGAATACCTGCAACCGGATTGCAAAGAGCACAGCTACATTCCTGAATGGTTTCATAGAGGCTACGGACTGGAATTTAGTTGGGAATACGCTATCCCAGGGAATCAACACGGTATTCGGAACTGCTAATACCTTTGCTGAGAATTTCAACTGGGGAAGCCTGGGAAATGCCGTAGGAAACGGTATCAATGGGGCTCTTGGCGGTCTTGACTGGAATCTGATCAATGAGACGGTCTTTAATATTGCAAAAGGTATTACGGATGGACTGAACGGATTTATCCAGACAACAGACTGGGGACTGGTAGGGCATTCGCTTGGAAGCGGGATTAATACAGTTATAGGTTTTATTCATACTACAATAGAGAATTTTGACTGGATCGGAACCGGTAATGCATTGTCTGAATTTGTAAACAGCGCGATCCAGACGGTTGACTTTGCTGGCATTGGAGATACATTCTCCGATGGCTTGAAAGGTCTGCTGGATTTTGGAATAACTGCTCTTGAAGGGATTGACTGGTACCAGCTGGGAGAAAAAGTCTGGGAAGGTCTTGCGGCAATTGACTGGAATGGAATCGCAGACCGTACTTTCGAACTGATCGGTGCGGCTTTTGGAGGTCTTGCGGCTTTCTTGGGAGGCGTAATCAGCGAAAAAGTGCAGGAGGCAAAGCAGTATTTCCAGAAGAAGATTGAAGAGTGCGGTGGAAATGTAGTTGAAGGTATTTTTAAAGGTATTGTTGATGGTGTGAAGGGAATCGGTACCTGGATCAAGCAGCATATCTTTGATCCATTTATCGATGGTTTCAAAAATGCATTCGGAATCCACAGTCCATCGACAGTCATGGCTGAACAGGGTGGCTTTATTATTTCAGGACTCCTGAAAGGTCTGAAGGATAATATCGGTTCTGTCTTAACCTGGATTGGAAAAATTCCAGGAAGGGTGAAGGACAAGCTGTCAGATGCCAAGGACTGGCTGGTTGAGACTGGCGGAAATGTTTTATCTGGTTTAAAAGATGGATTGAGTGAAAAATGGGACAGCATAGGGGACTGGTTTCAGGATCTTCCAAATAAGATCAGCAATGCAATCCCAGATTTGTTCAATACCGGAAAAAATGCAATCCAGAACTTTGCCAGTGGATTTGGTTCCGTACATATTCCGCTACCGCATGTTTCCGTATCCTGGAATAAACATAACGTAGGTCCTGTGAGTTTCTCTACACCAAGCTTTGGATTGAGTTGGTATGCTAAAGGCGGTTTCCCGGAAAACGGTGAGATGTTCATGGCCCGAGAGAGTGGTCCTGAGTTGGTCGGACGAATGGGAAGCAAAAATACCGTTGCAAACAATAATCAGATTATTGAAGGTATCCGTTCTGGTGTGTATGATGCTGTGGTAAATGCCCTGGAGAGCAGATCACAATCCAAAGACGAAGAGGCAGAGATCCATATTTACCTGGAAGGTGATGCAGACAAGCTGTTTAAGATTGTCCGAAAAAAGGGACAGCAGTATCAGAAATCTACTGGGAAACCAGTATTTAGTTAGGAGGTGGTCGGTTGAGTGACTTTGTAAGCAGTGGAACAACTACTACAAAAACATCTTCAGATATTGAAATTGATGGAGTACCAATGCCAGGTCTTAAGCTGAATGGTCTTACCGTGACCAAAGAAAAAATATGGTCCAAAAATACCGGACGTGCAGCCAATGGTGAGATGGTGGGAGACCTGATTGCGATTAAATATACTTTGAAATGCAGCTGGCCGCCGCTGACAAGAGAGCAGGCAGCGGTGATTGATAAAGCCGTTTCCCCTGCTTTTTTCAATGTGACTTTCCTGGATCCAGGGACAAATACCAAAGTAACAAAAAGATTTTATGCAGGCGCTCCAGCCTACCCTGTATATACCTACCGTAAAGGTGTGAAGACGTACCAGGGTGTGGCTGTGGACCTGATTCAAAAATAGGAGGAAACCAAAATGTTAAAAGGAACAAAATCAGTATCTATGAATTTCAACAGCATGATCAATGGCAGACCTGTTGTGTACATGTCTGCGCAGATCCCGGAAGCCGGGAACGCGAGTACTAGCATTACTGTCCAGGACCGTGACTTGTACGCGGCAAACAGGGCAGAATGCAGAAAAGATATTGAAGCATTTAACCAGATTGTCTATGCAGCTGAGGACGAGCGTGTAACAGGAGGTACCGCAGATGGAACTGAAAAATAAAGATATATTAAATTTTGTCAATGGTTGTGCTTCCTTAAGGGAGAAGCGGCTGCCGGTAAAGCTTGGCTATGCGATCAAGAAGAACCTGGCAGCAGTCAGTGATGCAGCCAATGCCTATGACGCAGAGCGCCAGGAACTGCTTGAGAAATACGCAGCAAAAGGCGAAGATGGAAAGTTCCTGGTTGAGAACGGGCAGTATTCCATTGAGGACAAAGAGGGCTTTGCAAAAGACCTGGATGAGCTTCTGGCGATTGAGACAGAGGTTGGGATTCATACTGTTTCTGAGGAAGAGATTGAGAAATGTGATGATCCACGTTATGATGCCCTGACAGTGGCTGACCTGGAAACACTTGAGATCATGACTGAGTAGGAGGTGGTCCTGTGTATCAGTCTTCAGAAGCTTTTGGAAACCTGGTACTACAGGATTCCCGAACTTTTAAAGCACTCATCACTTATGATGATGTATCCATAACAAATGCGAAAAGCATTAAGTTTACTGGCGGAGCAGAAGTGGAGGATGACTTTTCCCTTGGCTCCACAGTGAGCCAGTACGTTACCATCATAATTCCGGATCCGGGAAAAGCCATTGAGGGGCATGAGCTCCTGGTCCAGATCGGAATGGAAGTGAATGGTCTGGTGGAATACATCCCCATGGGATATTTCACGCCTGGAAAACCATCCAGAAATGAAGAGCAGATTGAGTTTACAGCCTATGACCGGATGATGAAAACAGAGCGTGCATTCTCTATGGATGGAGACAGTACGGATACGGCGGCGGTTCTGAAAAGAATCCAGGAAATCACAGGGGTGATGGTTGTAACAGACGGTCTTTCCGGCATTTCCATGAAAGTTCCGAAAGGTTACAGCTGCAGGGAGGTTCTTTCTTACGCAGCACAGCTTCATGGCTGTTTTGCAGTATGTAACAGAAACGGACAGATTGAACTGCACAGCTACGTGGACGGTGGCTATACGGTCAGCACAGGCAGATACTGGGATTCTTTTGAACACAACGATTACCTGTTCCGGGTGGAAAAGCTTACCTGTTACACTGGCCAGGATGAAGAGGGGAAAGAAATTTCCGTTTCATCCGGAGACGGGGCAAGGGCAGTAATCTTTTCCAATCCGTTTATGACACAGGATACCCTGGACAAAGTGATGGATACCCTGAAAAGTTTTTCCTATATGCCCGGTTCCCTACGGATGATGGGAGACCCACGGCTGGATCCGTGGGATGTTCTCACTGTGGAAGACAGAAAAGGGGGCTCCTACAAGGTTCCGCTGATGAAACTGGAAAGGGAGTATGATGGCGGTTTTACGGATTCTGTGGAGGCTGTGGGTTTATCAGAAGATGAAACAAATGCAAACTGGAAAGGTCCTACCACAAAAGAAATGGAGCGGTATTATGCACAGCTGGTGATGATCGACCACGCTATGATCAACAAGCTGGATGTGGATACTGCCAATTTGAAATTTGCAACAATCCAGAATCTGAATGCGGTCAATGCGACGGTACAGAACCTGGATGCAGAGTTTGGAAGCTTCAGGGATCTGACTGCTACAAATTTTACTGCCGCAAATGCAAAGATCAATATCCTGGATTCCAGTTATGCCAATATCAAAACCCTGCTTGCAGGTGGTGCCGGTGTGGGGGATTTGCAGAACATCCACCTTACTTCCCAGAATGCTGTGATTGACTCTGCACTGATCAGAACTGCAGTTATGCAGACGGTCACGGTCGGGGATCTTTTAAGCGGCACCATTTCCACCAATAAATTTATGATTACATCTGACGATGGCGGGATTAAGATTCAGGGTGCAACCCAGCAGTGGAGGGACACAGACGGAACTGTCCGGATGCAGGCAGGCCTGGACGCAACCGGGGATTTTACCTTTTCTTTGTTTGATAAGACCGGAAAAGGGATTCTTTTGGATTCCACAGGCGTGAAGCCTGGAGCTATTGCAGATGGTCTGATCGTGAATAAGATGGTGGCGGATAATGCAGCCATTGCCGGCACTAAGCTGGATATCCCTTCGGTGGTATCAGCTATCAATGGCAGCTCCTAGAGTATCAAGAGCAGCCGGATCTGGTTTGACGATCAGAACCAGAGCCTGAACCAGTTATATAGCCAGATGAATACCAACATTGTCAGTGCTTCTACGACTGCATCCAATGCCGCCAGTACCGCAAATGCCGCCAACAATACTGCAAATGCAGCTTCTGACGCGGCGAAGAAAGCTTTGGACACTTTGTCCGGGATTTCTACCCTGGATGCAATCGGGGCTTCCCTGGACAATGATGCGCATGTGGTCCATACCTACACGGATGGTTCCGGTGGGGATTACAGCAGCTGTCATACCACTTTTTCCGTGTATCTGGGTGATACGGATGTTTCCGATCACATTGACCAGATTACGGTGAAAGCTTCTGAAGGTGTAAGCGGTACCTGGAACCCGAAAACCAGAACGTATCAGGTCACAGCAATGACTTCTGACAACGGTTACGTGGACATTTCCGGGCTTTACGGACTGGAAGGGAAAGTTCTCCTGGTCGGTGGAAAAGGGCTTGTTGTAGGCGGTAAAACGCTTGTTGTAAAGTCAATGGGCTCCTGGATCACCAAGAGATTTTCTATCAGTAAGGCAAAGGACGGAAAGATTGGTCTCAGCTATGATCTCCGAGCCAGCAGCCAGGTGATCCGGAAACAAAAGGACGGAAAGACTCTGGTTCCGGAAAGCGTGACTTTCTCAGCATTTAAGAATGACAATGGGATCATCAGCAGCTATTCCGGAATTTTTCAGATTGAGGAATCAAAAGACAATGGAAAGACCTATGTTTTGAAGTATGGTTCTTCATCTGCTGAGATCATGAAGATATATGCTCCCTCTGGAGCTGACGTGAACATGATCCGCTGTACCCTATATGATGCGTCCGGAGCCCAGAACCTGGATACCCAGACCGTCATGCTCCTGGCAGATGCGGAAGGCCTGGCTGATGATATCAAAGCCGCCCAGAATACCGCAGACCAGGCAAAAGCTGCCATTGTCACGACAAACCAGAAAGTAGCCAACATTGAGACAAGCATGGACGGTTTGAAGATGAATCTGTCCGAGACGACTACGGACCTCCACGGTCTGGTGGGAAATTCACTTCTGTACAATGTCCGCTATCATGACAACGAAGACGGCACCACAACCGTGACTGCAGTTGTGTACCAGAATGGAAGAGAGGTCACAAAGAATTATCCGGCAGCATGGTTTTCCTGGAGAAAAAAGACTGAAAGCGGTGAGAGCTTCCTGGGATACGGCTACAGTATCAAAGTAAAGAATGAAGATTACATGTTTGGCGGTGTGGTGATCGGACGATTTACCACATACAAGACTGCAGCGCTCATAGTAGGCGGCAAACTCCTTGTGATCGGAGGGAAAGCTGTCAATCTGAATGTAGATGCGGTATAAAGAAAGGAGATTAAGCTATGGCATTACCACAAGACGGCCAGGACGCAAACAGCCTCACAAAAGTAACACAGATTCCCGCAGGGAAAGAATTGATGTTCATCGATCCCACCACGAATGAAGGTGGGATTATTACGTTGGAGGATTTGACGAAGCAGATTTTGAATGGACTCGCTTCACAGGCATTTGCCCTGGATGCGGGACAGATGACACTTCCGGCGGCGCTTAACTATTTATATGGCAAGAGCATTTTCAATGATGTAAAACAACCAGGTACTTATTCATTTCCGATAAAGCAAAACTCATGCATGCTAGTTGTATTGCAAACGTCTACTACCAATAATACTCCTGTATACGTCGTATCGAGATATTATGCAGACATTTGTATTCAATTACTTACTGGAGGAAGAGAAGATACAAAAGCAAGTGTTAAAAATGAACAACTGGTTATTACTCTTAGATATTCTTCTTGTGTTATCATATATTCGTTTTGACTTTTAAACTTTTGTAATTTTATTGTTGTTTATATTCCATCGTTCTGTGTTATTGTTAAAACCAAATAATATTATGACACCGAACGCTCCGTTTTCGTAACGATGGCCAAGCATGAGATACTGTATATTTGCAACGAAAGTTCCATAAAATACTCCATCTTTTGGAATAGTACTGTTAAGTGCATCCCTTATACAAGCATCAAGACCTCCTAGTTCGTTTACTTTAGAATCTTTGTAATAAATGTGTAGCACTGAAAATCTTTTACCAGAAATTTTATTGCCATATTATATAGTCAGCACTTTGTAGGGTAGACCTTCCTGGTACCGGAAAATATAATGGAATCAGGAAGGGAGGTATTCATTTATGACCGAAAAATTGATTCAAAATGTAATTGTAGCAATGCAGGATAGCCTTACTGACGAACAGCTTCAGAAACTGGAAAACGTTCTTGCAATCAATCTTCATGGCATGGAAGTGAGAGAGGAGTGCACACAGCTGGTTACTTCGGAACGACACTGGGAGCGAATTCTAAAGTTGTACATAGCCAGTAAACGTCTGGAAAATTGTGCAGAATCCACATTACTGGCGTACAATCGGTGTATTACACTACTATTCCAGGGAATTAATAAGAAAATCCACGAAATAACTACCAATGATCTTAGGTACTATTTGGCTGTATACCAGGAACAGAGGAAAATTTCGTTGGCTTACCTTGAAACTTTGCGGCACAATATCAGCGGATTCTTCAGTTGGGCTACGGATGAAGGCTACATAAACAGGAATCCAGCTAGAAGATTAAAACGTGTAAAAGTGCCGCAGAAAATCAAGAAACCTTACACTGCAGAAGAGCGGGAACATCTTAAAGATGTAGCGAAAACGGAAAGAGATGTGGCAATCATGGAGCTCTTATACAGTACGGCTGGGCGTATTGGCGAAGTGGTAGCTCTTAATCGGGATGATGTAGATTTTGTAAACAGAGAAATAATCATTTACGGTCAAAAGGGTAAGAAGGAGCGTAAAGTGTATCTTACAGAAGGTTGTGTTTATCATCTTAAGAAATATCTGGAGAGTAGAGACGATAACAATCCGGCATTGTTTGTGAGAGGAAGGAAGCCGTATAATCGTCTGGGAAGGCAGGCAATACAAGACATGCTCCGGAAACTTGGAGCGGAAGCAGGAGTACATGCGCATCCGCATAAATTTAGAAGAACATTACTTACGGATGCAGGTGCCAGGGGTGTGCCGCTGCAAGAAATCCAGGCTTATGCAGGACATGCGAAATCAGACACCACAATGCTGTACGTAAGTGTTAAACAGGAATCAGTAAAAGCGTCATTTATGCGTCTGATCGCATAGGAAAAGGAGAAAATAAATGTTGGAAAAGCCAGCTGAAAAGGTGGCTCGGGGAAGTGCGGCCTTTGGGAAAACGATTGTATTTTTGAGGGAAAAAGGAGTTTGCGTATAATATGGCAAAACGTCAAAATTTGCAGCTGACGATTGCGATAATGCTTGGGAACAATTTACCCAAAATACATCAGGAAAA